>DATCDX010000132.1:0-12879 GCA_036510475.1 Steroidobacteraceae bacterium | reverse complement strand
GTGAGGTGGTGGAGCATCTATACCGCGACATCCGCGCCCTGCGCATCTACGAAGGCGCCACCGAAGTTCAGAAATTGATCATCGGCCGCGAGCTTCTCACCATGGCGAAAAAAATATGAAGACGTTGCTGCCGCCCGGTTGGCCGCGCCCGGCGGGCTACAGCAACGGCGTGGCCGCACAAGGCAAACAGATTTTCATCGCCGGCCAAATTGGCTGGGATGCGCAAGGGCGCTTCGCGAGCGCGCAAATGGCCGGCCAGGTGAAACAGGCGCTGGAGAACATCCTGGCGATTCTCGCCGAAGCGCAGAGCCGTCCGGAGCACATCGTCCGGCTGACGTGGTATGTCACCAGCCGTGACGAGTACTACGCGCAACTGCGCGAGATTGGCGCGGCGTACCGCGCGGTGATGGGTAAACATTTTCCGGCGATGAGCGTGGTCCAGGTCGTGGCCTTGATGGAGGCTGCGGCCAAAGTGGAAATCGAAGCGACGGCCGTGCTACCGGACGCGTCGTAGGCGCCATGTGGCGCCCCCCCGAACGCATCCGGCACGACCCGCGCCCGGGATTTTGGCCGAGCGCCGCCGAAGCTGCCGTCTCGCGGCTGTTTTCTCCGATCCAGGTGGGCCCGCTCACATTGAATCAGCGCACCTGGGTACCGGCCATGGTCCCGTGGCGCGCCAGCGAGGACGGCCTCGTTACCCCTGAGGTCCTGGATTGGTACGAGTGTTTTGCCCGCGGGCGTCCCGGCGCGATCGTGGTCGAAGCCACCGGTATCCGCGAGGTTCCGAGCGGACCGCTGCTGCGCATTGGGCATGAACGTTTCCTGCCCGGCCTGCGCGACCTGGTGCGCGTGGTGCGTGAGGCAAGCGGCGGCGAGACACGGATCTTCATACAGGTCATCGATTTTCTGACGATCCGCCGCCGACCCGATCCCGCCCGTTATTTTGCACAGTTCCTAACCATCACCGCCCGGCACCGCAGCGCGTTCGGCCGGCTCGACGCCGAGGATGCGCCGGTGCGCGAATGGTTGTCGACCCTCGCTCGCGACGAACTCGCGCAGGTGCTTGATACCGGCGAGCTTGAGGCCCTGGACTTCGGCTATCGAGAGCGTGTCACGGACGTGCATCTGCCGCAGATACGCGATCTGCCGGCGCAGCTGCCCGGTCTGTTCGCGGAGGCCGCGCGCCGCGCCCGCGAGGCGGGCTTCGACGGCATCGAGCTGCACTACGCGCACGCGTACACGATGGCGTCGTTTCTTTCCCGGGTGAACACGCGGGACGATGGCTTCGGCGGCTCCGCCGCCGACCGTATCCGGCTGCCGCTGCAAGTACTATCCGGCGTACGCGCTCGAGTGGGCGCCGACTTCGCGGTAGGTTGCCGCTTTCTCGCGGATGAATGCATCGACGGCGGCACCCAGCTCGACGATGCGATTTATTTCGGTTGCGAGTTCGCCCGCGCGGGAATGGATTTTCTTTCGCTCTCGCGCGGTGGGAAATTCGACGACGCCAAACAACCCAAGGTCGGCGCAGCTGCGTATCCGTACACGGGCCGCAGTGGCTACGAGTGTATGCCCTCTTACTACTCCGACATCAAGGGTCCCTTCGGACGCAACCTTGAGCCGACGGCCCGCATCCGCGCCGCCATCCGCGAGTGTGGGTTGGCGACACCCGTGGTGGTGGCCGGCGGCATCCACAGCTTCGAGCAGGCGGAAGCCGCGCTCGCGGACGGCACGGCCGACATCGTCGCTCTCGCGCGTCAAGCGCTTGCCGATCCTGATTGGTTTCGAAAAGTAGCGGCTGGACGCGGCCGGGACGTCAGGCTCTGTCTGTACACGAACTATTGTGAGGCGCTCGATCAGCGCCACCGCCAGGTGACCTGCGAGCTATGGGACCGTGAACAGCTCGATGAGCCGGGCGTAAAGCTTTCCACCGACGGCAAGCGCCGGCTGACGCCGCCTCGCTGGACACCTCGAGTCGATGCGGAGACGAAATGACTGCGAGTACATCACCGTGAACGAACCAGTGGCCCCCACAGCGTCCGCGATCGCCGGGCGCGAGGCGGGCCTTCACAAAGATTTGAGCCGCGCGCAGCTCGTGATGATCGGCTTGGGCGGCGCCATCGGCACGGGACTGTTCATGGGCAGTGGTCTTGCGATCGGCTATGCCGGTCCGGCCGTGGTGCTGAGCTACTCCATTGCAGCGATCGCCGCGGTAGCGATGGTATTCAGCCTGTCGGAAATGGCGGTGATGCATCCAACCGCCGGCTCCTTCGGCACCTACGCCGAGATTTACTTGAACCCATGGGCGGGCATGGTGGCGCGCTACTCCTACTGGATGGCGCAGGTGATCGCGGTCGGCGGCGAGGCGGTGGCCGCCGGTGTGTACATGACTTTCTGGTTTCCGGGCACGCCTGTATGGCTTTGGTCATTGGGCTTCGCCTTCGTCTTGCTGTACTTCAATTCCCGATCTGTTAGTAATTTCGGCTCGATTGAATACTGGTTCGCGCTCATCAAGGTCGTCGCCATCGTGATCTTCATCATCATCGGTGTGGCGACGATCTTCGGGATCTGGGGCAAACCCGTAGGGTTTCACAATCTCACGGGTCTTCCCGGCGGGTTCATGCCGCGCGGCTTCGGCGGCGTCTGGATGGGCGTGATTATCGGCATCTTGTCGTTCAACGGCATCGAAGTCATCGCGGTGACCTCCGGCGAGGCCGCGGATCCGGTGCGGGCAATCCCAGCGGCATTGCGCAGCATGGCGTTGCGGCTGTTTTTGTTCTACGTTCTGGCGCTCGCCATCGTGGTCACCTTCATTCCTTGGACCGAGACCGGCGCCACGGTCGTGACCCAAAGCCCGTTCGTGCGGGTGTTTGCGAACTCCGGCATCCGGCACGCCGCCGGCATCATGAATTTCGTGGTGTTGAGCGCCGCGCTGTCGAGCATGAACACGAATGTCTACCTGTGTTCGCGAATGCTGTTCTCGCTGTCGCGGGGCGGATACGCACCGCGCTTCCTGGGCAAGCTCAGCCAAAACGGCACGCCGGTCACCGCCATTCTCCTCTCGGGTGTCTGCATTCTGCTGGCCGCCGGCGTCTCAAAGCTGACACCGATGGCCTACAACTACCTGTTCGGCGTCGCTCTGTTCGACGCGATGATCGTGTGGATCATCATTCTGCTCAGCCACTTCAGCTTCCGGCGCAGGTACAAAGCGGCGGACCTGCCCGTCAAAATGCCCTGGTTCCCTTTCATACAGATTGCCGGATTGGCGCTGCTGTGCGCCGTGCTGGTGACCATGGGTCTTGACAAGGAGATCTGGCGCATTTCATGGATCGTCGGCGTCCCTTGGCTGGCGCTGATCTCAGTGCTTTACTTCATTTTGAAGGCGCGGGGCGCCCTCGCCGTCCCCATACATCGGCCCAATAAGAACGGTCCGGGGGGATAAGAAGCTGGAAGCCAACTGTCCTCCCCTCGTTGGCTTCCAGCTTCTTACCCCCCCAGGACCTGTCAACCGGTCAATATCACTAGGCCGAGGTCTAGCTTTAGCCGGGCGTGCGCCCCTGCAAAATCGCCGAGAGCATGGAGCTATCCAGATTGCCGCCCGACACGACGGCGCACACCTTGGTCGCGGCGTAGCGGCCGGACAGGGCCGCAGCGACGGACACGGCGCCCGCTCCTTCAGCCACGACCCGGTTGTGCTCCACCATGATTTTGATCGCGGCCGCCACTTCGGTCAGGGAGACCGTAATGACGTCATCGATCATGGATTTCACCAGCGGCCACATCTCCGGCAGCACCGATCCCATACCGACGCCGCTGACGAAGCCCGGCTCATGTGGCGTCTCAGTGGGAGCACCGGCGGCAAACGCCGCCTTCACGGGATGCGCACTCGATAGTTCGCAGGCGATGATCTTCACTTCCGGCCGAATTGCGCGCACCGCGCACGCGATACCGCAGGAAAGGCCACCGCCGCCGAAAGGAACCAGAATCGCCTCGACATCGGGTGCCTGCGCCAGAATCTCCAGTCCGATCGTGGCATCCCCGGCAAGCGATGCGGGGTCGCGCACCGCATCGATATACGCGCCTTGCTGGCCGGCGAGCGTGCCGGTCTTGATGGCGCGCCACCATTCCTCGATCGGCCGCATGTCAATGCGAGCCCCCAGGCGCCGTAGCTTGTCGAGCTTCGTTTGCGGCGCGTTCTCGGGCACCACCGCCGTGGCGGAGATTCCGAGACGGCGCGCCATGAAGGCAAGCCCCAACGCACTGTTGCCGGTGCTGGTGGTATAGATGCCCTCGGCCAGATCGGCCGGCGCTCGGCAGAGCACGGCGTTGCCGATGGGCCGGATCTTGAACGATCCGATGGGCTGCAGGTTTTCCAGTTTCAGGCACACCCGCTTGTCGCTGGGCGCCGCGTCGCAGACGACCATCGGTGTGACCCCGCTCAAGCCCTCGAGCCGCGATCGGGCGGCTTCGATCTGAAACATCGTCACGGGCTTAACTTCGTCGAGCATCTCGCCTGATCCTATCACGCCGCATGACGTTGGCCGGGAGCCGCGCGAGCGCGAGCGCCGACGCGGTTGCGGGCGTTTAATTGCACAATCATATGATATTGCATATAATAAAACACTTACATTTAAGCGATGGGACTACACATGGAACCGAACTTTCAAGCTCTGCGCAAGGAATTCCCCGTACTCGAGCGCAAAACCTACCTGAACAGCGGCTCGTACTGCGCTCTGGCGAACGACGTAAAAGCCGCCTTCGAGGCCTACATGGAGGATCGCCTGCTGGTGGGCGCGAACTGGGATGTGTGGGTCACCAAAAATGAATCCGTGCGCGCGCTGACGGCAACACTGTTGCGCGCCGCTCCCGACGAAATCGCCGTCACCGCCTCGGTGTCCGCGGGTCTCAATGCGCTGGCGAGCGCCATCGATTTTTCCGGCGCGCGCAACAAGGTCGTCATCAGCGATTTCGAGTTTCCCACCAACGCGCAGATCTGGCACGCCCAGGAGCCGCGCGGGGCGCGGGTGGTGCACGTGCCGCGCGCCGCGGATGGTTACATCCCTCTCGAAAATTTCGCCAAGGCGATCGACGAGGAGACGCAACTGGTGGCGATCACCCACGTCTGTTTCAGGAACGGCGCCAAGCTCGATATTCCCGGCATCGTGCGCCTGGCGCACGCCAAGGGCGCTAAAGTGCTCCTCGACTGCTATCAATCGGTCGGCTCGCTCGACATCGACGTCAAGGCATTGGATCTCGACTTTGCCGTCGGCGGGATGCTCAAGTATTTGCTCGGCACGGCGGGCATCGCCTTCCTCTATGTCCGAAACTCGTTCATTCAGTCCCTCGTGCCCACGAACAGCGGCTGGTTCGCACAGGCCGACGTTACCGCGATGGACATCACCGCCAACCGGCCGTCGCCCAGCGCGCGCCGTTTTGAAGCCGGGACACCGGCCGTAGTCAACTGCTACGCGGCCGAAGCCGGCCTGAAATTCCTGTTGGCGGTAGGCACGCCGGCCATCGGCCAGCGTAACTACGCTCTGACCCGACGTTGCATGCAGCGCCTGGACGAGACCGGCTGGCCGAGCGTTACCCCCGCGCAGGACGAGCGCCGCGGCGCCACCGTCGCCGTGCCGTCACGCGACGCCGGCGGCCTGGCCAAGGAACTCATGAAGCGGGACATCGTCACCTCGCACCGCGATGACAATGTTCGCGCGAGCTTCCACTTCTATAACAACGACGATGATGTGGATTCCTTCATCGCAGCGATGAAAGACCTGCGCGGAGCGTTCGCCCCACGTTAGTATGCGGCGTCGTTAGCGGGTAAGGAGTCAAAGTGGAAATTCGGGTATTGCGCGGGCCTGAAGTGCGGCAGCTTCTGCCAATGGCGGAATGCGTCGATCTCATGCAGCGAACCATGATCACCGTGTCGGAGCGGCGGGTCGTGCTGCCGCTGCGGTCGGTCATGGTGATGCCCGGCGATCGGGGGATGCTGGGCAATATGCCGGGTTATCTGGCGGAGCCCGAGTGCTTCGGAGTCAAACTCGTGAGCTTGATCCCGCGCAACAAACCGCCGCACTATTCGTCCCATCTTGGCATGGTGCTGCTGTTCGAGGCGGAGCATGGCTGCCCGGTGGCGCTGCTCGATGCCGCTGAGATCACCGCCATACGCACCGCCGCGGCCAGCGGCTTGGCGACGCGGCTGTTGGCGCGTTCGGATGCGGGCGACTTGGCGCTGCTGGGAGCCGGCGAGCAGGCCCGCAGTCATCTTAGCGCCATGCTGGCGGTGCGCGCGTTGCGGCGCGTCCGCGTCTGGGCCAGGGATGCAGGCAAAGCGGCGGCCTTCGCCAAGACCGAAGGCGCCAGACATCGAATTGCCATCGAAACATCGGCCACGGTACCGGAAGCGGTGGCCGGCGCCGACATCATTTGCACGTTGACCAAGGCACGTGAACCCATCCTTCTGGGCGAACAGTTGACCCCCGGCGTGCATCTGAACGTGGTTGGTTCCAGCATCGCCGCCACCGCGGAAATCGACACGCCTGCGGTGCTGAAATCACGGTTCTTCGTCGACTATCGAGACTCCACGATCAACGAAGGCGGCGAATATCTGCGGGCGCTGAAGGCCGGCGCGATCACGCCGGACCACATCTTAGGCGAGATCGGCGAGGTGGCGAACGGGTCCAAGGTCGGCCGGCGTGCGGCGGCGGAGATAACGCTGTATAAGTCGCTCGGCATCGCACCTCAAGACCTCGCCTCCGCACACTATGTACTGCAAAAGGCACGCCTGGCCGGCTTGGGCCAGGTCATCGATTTTTAAAGGCCGCGACACATGCCGACTTCGGAACTGACCCTGCCTACTGCTGAGGATGTGATTGCGGCGCGCGACAACATACGCGGCATCGCCGTGCGCACGCCGCTGCTCAAGCTCATGGCGGATACTCCGGGCGTCAACATCTATCTTAAGCTTGAGAATTTACAACCGCTGGGATCATTCAAGATTAGACCCGCCGTCAATGTGCTGAAAACCATCGACCGCGAACGGCTGCGGCGCGGCGTACTGACTGCGAGTGCCGGAAATTTCGGCCAGGGTCTGGCGTTTGCAGCGCGCGCGCTCGGTATACCGGTGACGGTGGTCGTGCCGGACGGCTCCGCGGCGACCAAAGCGCAGGCGTTGGCCGAGCTTGGCGCGAAAGTGATTCGTCTGCCCTTCGAAGAATGGTGGCAGGTGCTCACCAGCCGCAGCTTCGCCGGTGAAGACGGCGCGTTCATCCATCCGGTGGCTGAGTCCGCCGTGCTCGCGGGCAATGCGACCATTGGCGCCGAGATCATCGAGGATCAGCCGAACTTCGACGCGGTGGTGGTACCTTTCGGTGGCGGCGGTCTGGCCTGCGGGATTGGGTCGATGATGCGGCGCCTGAGACCCGCCGTGCGAATGATCGTCGCGGAATCAGAAGCCGCGCAGCCGGCGGCCGCGGCGTTGGCGAATGGCCGGCCAACGCGCGTACCTCACATCCAAAGTTTCGTCGACGGCATGGGCTCGACGACGGTACTCGATGAAATGTGGCCGCTGGTCCGGCAGATGGTGGATCAGGCGGCATGCGCCTCGTTCGCGCAGATTACCGAGGCGATTCGGTTGCTGGCACGCCGCCATCACATCATCGCCGAGGCAGCGGGCGCCGCGTCCCTGGCCGCCGCCATGGCCGGACAGGCCGGCAAGGGCAATATCATCTGTATAGTCTCCGGCGGAAACATTGATGCTCCCAAGCTGGGGGCCATTCTCAACGGCCAGAGCCCTTTCTGATCATGACTCGACCAAAACGTGCAAAACGCGCTGTGGCGGGAGCTACCACCGCCACGGACAGATCGCAGTTCGATGACTTCCTGCCGTATCTCATTACGCGGCTGGCATACCAGCTCAACGGCGACCTCATCGAGAAGCTGCGGTGCGAGAGCATCAACGTCACGCGCTGGCGGATCCTGGCCGTGCTCGCCATGGGCGACGGCATCACCATCAACGAAATCGTCGACCGCGCCATGCTGCAGCAGTCGGCGCTCAGCCGCGCGCTCATGAATATGGAAACGGAAGATTACGTCCGGCGTGTGCTGCGCAGCGGCGACGCCCGCTATGTCGAGGTGTTCCTGACTGAGAAAGGCCGCGCCTTGTTCGACTCCCTCAATATCGTGGTACGCCGCCGCCAGCAGCGCCTGCTCACGGGTTTCTCGGCACAGGAACGCGCGACGGCGTTCGCCGTGATCCGCCACATGAGCCGCAATTTGACGAGCTAACGGCCTGACGATTTGTCAGCGGAACGCAACGTTTTCGCATTGACTTGATATTTCATATGATAACTCATATTGTAACCGCACCACACCGGGAGAATCATCGATGCTGCGTCTTGCGATCCGACTTCTATTGACAAACAAGTACAAGGTTTCCAGCTGCCTGCTCGCCGCGAGCGCAGGTATCGGCGCCGTGCTGATCGGCGCTCCCGCCGTGGCGGCCGACCAGCAGGCTCAGGCCGCCGGTGAAGCCGCGCCGATCGAGGAGATCGTCGTCACCGCCAACAAGCTCAATTCCCAGAAAGTCCTGGACATCCCGACATCGATCCAAGCGATCAGCGGCGATGCGTTGCAGCGTGCAGGTTCCTCGGCGTTCATGGACATCGCCGGCAAGATTCCGGGTCTTTCGGTCCAGGACTTGGGTCCCGGTGACAAGAAATACGTGATCCGCGGCATCAACTCCAGCGGCGATTCGACGGCCGGCATCTACTACGGCGAAGCGGTGATCAGTGGCTCCAACGGCGACGATGGCGGCGGCTTCCAGAGCGATATCCGCCTGTATGATCTGGATCGCATCGAAGTTTTGCGTGGCCCACAGGGCACCCTGTACGGCGCGAGTTCCATGAGCGGCACCATCCGCTTCGTTCCCAAGTCACCCGATCTCAACAATCTCGGCGGCTATCTGACGATGGAAGGCTCGCAGACCTCCCATGCCAGCGGCAACTACAATTTTAACGGCGCGATCAATCTACCCATCATCGACGGCGTGTTGGCTATGCGGTTGGTGGGATGGAAAGCCGATGATAGTGGCTACATCGACCAAGTCCGCGTGGGCAGCGGCCTTACGGGACTCGTCAATGTCGGAACGGCCAAGGTGCCCAATTACCAATCGGCGCCCATCGCCGGGGTTGGATTCATCAAAGGTGTCAACGATGACAACGTCGGCGGCGGCAGAGTCATGCTGCGCTACCAAGCGACCGACAACCTGACCATCGATGCCAATTACACCTCGCAGACCGAAACCTCGGGTGGCTCGTCCCGCTACACCCCCTCCGGAGTGACGGCCTTCAACTCGGGACCGATCGCGCCGGTGCAGGGCTGCGATCTGTGCAATACCGATGTCACCCAAAGCCCTTGGAGCGATAATTTGAAGGTCTTCGGCGTCACCGTGACCTACAAGACTCGCGCCGGCACGGTAACCGGCACCACCAATCAATTCAATCGCACCACCGGCTTTTCATTCGACTCGACACCCATTCTGGTGTCGTTCGGAATTCCCGTGCCGGCGGAAACGCTCGAGCCCCGCACCCGGAAAGTCAATTCCAGCGAACTGCGCTTTGCCAGCGACTTAGATTCCCCGGTTAACTTTGTGGTGGGTGGCTTTCGCGAACACGACACTCAGGATCTGTCGGTGGATGTACTCGCGACCAACGCCTTGGGTTTGCCGAACGGTGCCTTCAGCAGCGCCAACTCCGCCGATGCGCTGAATTTTCCGGGGGTCGGCAATACCTTCTTCGGCCGTACCGACCAACGGACCGGCACGCAGTATGCCGGCTTCGGCGAGGCAACCTGGAAGATCACGCCCGCCTGGACCGCTGTGGCCGGCGCGCGCTACTTCACCGAGACGCTGAACGGAGTACAGACGCAGACCCACCCCTTCGGCGGCTTTCCGGGAGCGCCCAATTTGGTGCCGATCGATGATCCGCAGCAAACTTTCAACAAAGTCACCTGGAAGGGCAATCTGAGCTATAAGTTCAGTGAGGCTCTGCTTGCCTACGGCACCGTCTCGACCGGTTTTCGCAGTGGCGGCGTAAATGCGGTCAGCGAACCCTTCGAACCGATTCCGGCCGCCTTTGCCCCCGATTCGCTTACCAACTACGAAGTGGGCGCCAAGGGCCGATTATTCGATGGGCTGCTGGACTACCAAGCCGACGTCTATCTGATTCACTGGAATAACATTCAGGTCCAGGAAACCACGGCCGACGCTGCATTCGTTTACCAGGGCAATGCCGGTGCTGCCCGCGTCAAGGGTGTTGAATTCGAATTTGAAGTTCATCCAATTCAGTACCTGACCGCCAGTCTCGCGGGTTCCTACCAGGACGCATACCTGACTGAGGGCGCCGATGCCGAGCAGAAGGCACTCAACCCCACTTTGGGAGTGACCGGCGACGCAATTCCGAATGTGCCGAAGGTTCAATTCAATTTCGGTCTTGATTACACGAGGCCGGTGACCGGTAATTGGGAAGGAGTCGTCGCGGCAGACGTGAATTATCGCGACTCCGTGAATGCCTATTTCGCTTCCAATACACAGTTCAACCTGGTCCTCCCCTCCTACACGCTGGTCAATCTGCGTGTGGGCGCGATCAACGGTCCGTGGAGCGTGACCGCCTTCGCACGCAATCTCACCGACAAACGCGCGCAGGTGTCGGCGATCAATTCTTCGCAGGACCCCGATGCGCTTCTGACGGTTCGCCCGCGGACGATCGGAGTGACGCTGACCCGGAAATTCTAATGAACGTAGCTGCTTGACCGCTTCGGGCCACCCGTATGCCACTGGTCACGCCACTGCTTTTATTGTCACTGTTGCTGGCGCCCGTCCAAGAGGCGGGCGCCGGCGGCCGCGGTCACAAAGTGATGCAGCTTTGGGATTTTTACAATTCGACTCTAAGTCATGCAAAGTACATCGATTTGACGCACGCCATGGCCCCCGGCGGCCCAATTGGCGAAGGCTTTTCGGACTTCAGAGTGGGGCCGGCCTCCGCGGGCGTAGCCATCCCGGGTGTCATCGACAAGGGTGAGCCCTTTACCTATGAGAAGCTCGGAGTAGCGATCACGGCGTACGAGTTGCCGATGGACCATATCGGCACCCAGTTTGGGCCGCCTGCGCATGAGAATGATCATGGCGCGACGATCAGCGATATTCCGCCCACCGTATCCTTACGCCCCTTGCTGGTCGTCAATGTCGCGCCCAAGGTGGCGCTCGATCCTGGCTACCAGGCTACCGTTGCTGATATAAAGGACTGGGAACACCGCCACGGGCGAATTCCAGCCGGGTCCGTGGTGATGATTCGATCCGACTGGTCGAAAAAGTGGAACGACCCCAAGCGCTTCACGACCCAACCATTCCCTGGCGTCACCTTGGCGGCGCTGAAATATTTGTACCTGGAGCGGCATGTGTTGATGCAAGGGCACGAGCCATTGGATACCGATAATACGGCGCCGGAATTTGTTGGAGAAAAATGGCTCCTCAAGCATAACTTCGCCCAGGCCGAAGGCGTGGCCAATCTTGATCAAGTTCCTGAAAGTGGAGCGCTCATTACAATTGGTTTTGCAAAATTCGAAGGGGGCACCGGTGGATTTGCCCGATATATCGCGATCGCGCCCGCGAGCTGGCCGCTTGGCGAAACCCTTGAACAACAATCCGGCGCACCGCTTCCGACGCATGTCCATCCGCTGCGGCGCGGCAGCGATGGCGTCCTGCGAGAAACCCGATGAATGACAATAGCCGCCAACCGATCATTGCCAATCGCAAGGGCTATTACTACGAGGTCAAAGCGGGAAAGCGCTACCTGTGGTGCAGCTGTGGACGCTCGAAGACGCAGCCGTTCTGCGACGGTTCGCATGTGGGCACCGGCTTTTTGCCGGTGGCATTCAAGGCCGAGCGCGACGAGGACGTCATCTTCTGCGGCTGCAAGCACACGGGTACGCAGCCGTTCTGCGATGGCACCCACAGCAATTTGCCGGACGGCTACCGCGCCGATGACCCGGAGAGCGCGGAGAACCGCCAAGTGCCCACGGTGGCCGCGGGCGCTTCGCCGACGGTGCAACTCGACGGGCAGTGTTGCGTCTTCTCAACCGCCCGGGCAACGCTGACCCCGCGCGGTGCGCTGCGCTACTGCGCGGTGGTAAGCCCAGCGTCGGGCGCGCTGTTTCAATCCCAGTTCTATGCCGAACTCGCCGGCGGCACACCACCCGCGGCAGGCGCATCACCGGTGATATCGGCGGACGGCAGAGATACCGTGCTCTTCATTTCCGAGGGAACGGGCGAGGTTGAGATCAGCGGACGACGCCTTGCCGTGGGCCCGCGCACCGGCATCTATGTCCGGCCGAGCGAGGCCTACCGTGTCCACAACGGCGGCGCCGTGCCGCTAAAATTCTTCATCTCCAACGGCCCCGGTAGCGAGGACCTGGTGTGGCTGGATGAGATGCCGACGACCTTTGAAACCCAATACCCACATCGCGACGCGACGATCGACCCTGAGCAACGGCACAAGATGGCTGAGCGCTATTTCCAAATGATGGTCAATCGCGAGCACGGCTCCACTGTGGTGACGCAGTTCATCGGCAACATTCCGCTTTCCAAGGCGGAGCCGCATCGCCACCTCTACGAAGAAGCGCTGATCTTTTTGAACGGCGCGGGCATGGTGTGGACGGAGAACGGCAAGACGCCCGTGGTCGCGGGAGATGTCCTGTTCCTGCCACGCAAGCAACTGCACTCCGTGCAGTGCACGACGCCCGGCGGCTTCGACATCCTCGGCGTCATCTACCCCGGCGACAACCCGTCGATCAGCTACTAGATCGATCGCCTGCGCTCGTCCACAT
>DATCDX010000131.1:0-2661 GCA_036510475.1 Steroidobacteraceae bacterium | reverse complement strand
CTCGCCCCTCGCGATATTTCCTCGCGCGCCGCCAAGGAAGTCTGCGACGAAGGACGCGGCGTTGGTCCCGGCGGCCTTGGCGTTTATTTGGATTTCGCCGACGCCATTCAGCGCCTTGGCGAACCCGTCGTTCGCGAGCGTTACGGAAATCTTTTTGACATGTACGAAAAGATCACCGGCGAAAATGCCTATCAAATTCCCATGCGCATTTATCCGGCGGTGCATTACACCATGGGCGGCCTGTGGGTGGATTACAACCTGATGAGCACCGTTCCCGGGCTGCACGTAATCGGCGAGGCGAATTTTTCTGATCACGGAGCCAATCGCCTGGGCGCGAGCGCGCTGATGCAGGGGTTGGCCGATGGATACTTCATCGTCCCGCTGACCATCGGCGACTATCTGGGCTCGACCAAGTTCGAGCCGGTGACGCTGGATCATCCGGCGGTGAAGGCCACGGAGGCGGCCGTGGTCGAGCGCACCCGCCGGCTGCTGTCGGTGAACGGAACGCGCACGGTGACGTCATTTCACCGGGAGTTGGGCAAGATCATGTGGGAGTACTGCGGGATGGCGCGGAGCGCCGAGGGGCTCAAGCATGCGCTGGCCGAGATCCCCAAGTTGCGTGACGAATTCTGGATGAACGTGAACATTCCCGGCACCGGCGAGGAGTTGAACCAGTCGTTGGAGCACGCCGGTCGGGTCGCCGATTTCTTCGAGCTGGCGGAGTTGATGTGCACCGATGCGCTGCACCGCGAGGAAAGTTGTGGCGGCCACTTTCGCGTGGAGCATCAGACGGCGGACGGTGAAGCCCTGCGCGACGACAATCAGTTTTCGTATGTGGCGGCGTGGGAGTATCAGGGCGACGGCAAACCGGCGCGCCTCAATAAGGAGCCGCTCGAGTTCGAGAACGTGCACCTCGCCACGCGGAGCTACAAGTGAAGCTCACCCTGCACGTCTGGCGGCAGCCGTCGGCGAACGCCGCAGGCCGTTTTGAGCGTTACGAGGCGCGCGACGTCAGCACGGACATGTCGTTTCTCGAAATGCTCGACGTGGTGAACGAGGCACTGATTGGAGAGGGCAAGGAGCCGATCGCCTTTGATCACGACTGCCGCGAGGGCATTTGTGGTACGTGCGGCATGATGGTCAACGGTGTGGCGCATGGCCCGATGCGGATGACCACCACGTGCCAGCTGCACATGCGTTCGTTCAACGACGGAGACGAACTGTGGATTGAGCCATGGCGCGCGCGCGCGTTTCGCGTGATCAAGGATCTCGTGGTGGATCGGAGCGCGTTCGACCGCATCATCCAGGCAGGCGGGTTCATCACTGCGCCCACGGGCTCGGCGCAGGACGCGAATTCGATTCCGGTGCCCAAGGCCGACGCCGACGAGGCGATGGATGCGGCCGCGTGCATCGGATGCGGGGCGTGCGTCGCCGCCTGTCCCAACGGCTCGGCGTCGCTGTTCACGGCCGCGAAAATCTCACACTTGGGGCTGCTCCCGCAGGGGCAGGCCGAGCGCTACCGGCGCGCGCTCAAAATGGTGGCGCAGATGGATCTTGAAAACTTTGGGGGCTGCACGCTGTTCGGCGAGTGTCAGGAAGCGTGCCCCAAGGGAATCAGCATTGACTTCATCGCGCGGATGAATCGGGACTATTTGGGCGCGGTGGTCACTGAGCGCGAAGAAAAGGCCGTGGGCGGGGCGGGGTGAGCCGTCGCGCGTCGCAATCGCGGCGCGCGGGTCAGATTTTCGGGAGCGTTACCCCGTGCTGCCCCTGGTACTTCCCCTTCTTGTCCTTATAAGACACCTCTGGTTCTTCTTCGCCCTTGAAGAACAGCACCTGGGCAATGCCTTCGTTGGCGTAGATCTTGGCCGGCAGCGGCGTGGTGTTGGAGATCTCAAGCGTCACGAACCCCTCCCACTCCGGCTCGAACGGCGTGACGTTCGTGATGATTCCGCAGCGCGCGTAGGTGGATTTTCCTACGGTGACGGTGAGGATGTTCCTCGGTATGCGGAAGTATTCCACAGAGCGGGCCAGGGCGAATGAGTTGGGCGGCACGATGCAGACGTCACCCTCCCACTCCACGAAGCTCTTGGGATCGAAGTCCTTCGGATCCACGATGGAATTGAGGACATTCGTGAAGATCCGGAACTCCCGCGCCACGCGCATGTCGTACCCGTAGGAGCTGACGCCGTACGAAATCACGCCGGCGCGCACCTGGCGGTCCTCGAAGGGCTCGATCATCCGGTGTTCCTTGGCCATGCGGGTGATCCAGCGATCGGACATGATGCTCATGAGGGAATTCGGGGAGAGGGTGGCGGAGGAGGGCGAAGCGAGCCGCGCGCCGGAATGTATCCGCGGGCTCGGCACGCGCCAAGCGCGCGCGAAACGCGTTCGCAATCCGGTTGACCCCTGTGTGGCTGTTCGATAACTTTTCCGCGCTGGAGCTAGTGAAAGTTTTCACGAAGTATGGAGCGTCATGGCCCGCACGTATTTCCCCGTCCTGCTCCTGTTGGGCTTCGTCATCGCGAACGCGGTGGGAATGCTGGTACTCTCGCATCTCACGATTCGCCCGCGCCCCACGCCGGTCAAGCAGACGCCCTACGAATCCGGCATCCCGCCGCTTGGCGATGCGCGCGAGCGGTTCTCGGTGAAGTTCTATAT
>DATCDX010000130.1:0-3781 GCA_036510475.1 Steroidobacteraceae bacterium | reverse complement strand
CAACGGGCTTAAAATCCGTCGGATAACATCCATGCCCGTTCGATTCGGGCCGAGGGCACCAATGACCTTGCGAATTATGATCGAGCCGGAGCGATCATTGGAGGGTTGTCGCATTGTTTCGTTACTTCGAAAACCTCGTCTCGCCATACCCCGATACCGCGCCGCCGCCGCTGCCGCAGGGGTTCTTCGCGTTTCTGTGGGCCTGCGCCCGCGGCGCGCGCCGCTATGTGGCGGTGATGACGCTGTTCACCGCTGTGATCGGTGCCTTCGAGGCGCTGCTGTTCGGCATGCTGGGCCGGGTGGTCGATTGGCTCGCCAAAGTTGAGCCGTCGCGGTTGTGGACTGAGCAGCGTACGCATCTCATGCTGCTGGCTGTCATTCTCGTAGGCAGTAGTGTGCTCATTGCGCTGCAAAGCCTCCTCAAACAGCAATCGCTCGCCGGCAATTTCGCCATGCGGCTGCGCTGGAATTTTCATCGCGGCATGCTCGCGCAAAGTTTCAGCTTCTACCAGGACGAGTTCGCCGGCCGGGTCGCCGCCAAGGTGATGCAGACCGCGCTCGCGGTTCGAGATACCTGGATGATACTCACTGACATTCTGGTGTTCGTGGTGATTTATTTCGTCACGATTGCACTGGTGGTCGGCAGCTTTCACCTATGGTTGTTGGCGCCGTTTCTGGGCTGGCTGGGTCTTTATCTGCTCGCCATGTGGTACTTCGTGCCGCGCTTAGGGAAGGTCGCCAAGGCGCAGGCCGATGCGCGTTCGATGATGACGGGGCGCATCACCGACGCGTATACCAATATCGCCACGGTCAAGTTGTTTTCGCACACGCAACGCGAGGCGGTCTTCGTGCAAGGCGCGATGGCCGAGTTTCTGCAGACCGTCTACCGACAGATGCGCATGGTGACGAGTTTCGAGATCGTCAATCATCTGCTGAGCATGGGATTGATCATCAGCACGGCGGGCGTCACGCTATGGCTTTGGACTTTGAGTCAGGTGGGAGTCGGTGCGGTGGCGGCGGCGACCGCGATGGCGCTGCGGCTCAACGGCATTTCGCACTGGGTCATGTGGGAGATGGCGTCGCTGTTCGAGCAAATCGGCACCGTTCAAGATGGCATCAATACGCTGGCGCGACGGCCGACGGTGCTCGATCGACCCAATGCGTCGGCGCTGCGTGTCACGCAGGGTGATATTCGCTTCGAGCGCGTGAGCTTTGCCTACGGTGCGAACCTTGCCGAGAACAGCGCCGTGATCGATGACCTCAATCTACACATCCATCCGGGCGAGAAGATCGGATTGGTGGGACGCTCGGGTGCGGGCAAGAGCACGGTGGTCAACCTGCTGCTGCGCTTCTATGACATCCCGCAGGGCCGGGTGCTCATCGACGGACAGGACATCGCCCACGTCACCCAGGATAGTCTGCGTGCGCAGATCGGCATGGTGACCCAGGACACGTCGTTGCTGCATCGATCGGTCAAAGACAACATCCTGTACGGGAGACCGGATGCCAGCGACGCCGCCATGGTGGCCGCGGCGAAGCGGGCGGAGGCGCATGATTTCATCGGTGCGCTGACCGATGCCAAAGGCCGTACCGGTTACCAAGCCCACGTCGGCGAGCGTGGCGTCAAACTCAGCGGCGGCCAGCGCCAGCGAATTGCGATCGCGCGCGTCATGCTCAAGGATGCGCCGATACTGCTGCTCGACGAAGCCACCAGCGCGCTCGACAGCGAAGTCGAATCCGCCATCCAACAGAGCCTGTATCGGCTGATGGAAGGCAAAACCGTGGTCGCCATCGCGCATCGGCTGTCGACCATCGCCGCCATGGACCGGCTCATCGTGCTCGACAAGGGCCGCATCGTGGAGGAGGGCAGTCACTACTCGTTACTGGCCCAACATGGCCTGTATGCGAGGTTGTGGGCGCACCAGAGCGGCGGGTTCTTGGGCGAGGAAACCGAGGACGAGGCGACGCCCGCGACAGTGGCAATAACGGAACGAGCGGCGGTGTGAAAGCGGCATCGATGCGAAGCGAATTTCGGCGTTAGATTTCCGCTGCCGCCTTCAATCCTTCGTAAATGGCTTCCTCGGCCGTGCGGGGCGATGCGGCATCGCCGATGAGCCGCACCTCCAGGGACAAATCCTCGATGGCATCCGCAAGTTCGGCCACCGGCGTATGACCGGTACACAGTACCAGGGTGTCCACTGCTTCGATGACGACCGCCTCTTCGCTGGCGACATGTTGCAGGTAGACGCTATCCGAGTCGCTGCCGTACAGACGCATATACGGCAGTATCTTGACGCCGAGCTTGTGCAAGG
The DNA here is from genome assembly GCA_036510475.1 of Steroidobacteraceae bacterium. Taxonomy (GTDB): domain Bacteria; phylum Pseudomonadota; class Gammaproteobacteria; order Steroidobacterales; family Steroidobacteraceae; genus Bog-1198. Next base: position 1,469 of record DATCDX010000130.1, on the reverse strand, counting down.
AGGCGGCGGAGGCGTCGCGAACATACAGCGGCAGCGTTTCACCGGCGGCAATGCCGTTCACCGCCAGATGTACCGAACGTCCGGCCTGCGCCAGTTGTTCGGCAATGCCGATGCCGATCCAGTCCGCGCGCCAGTCGATCACCACCACCGATTGGCCGACTTGGGCTTCGCCACGCAGCACCTGCCACGCATCGACGATCTCGAGATTTCCCTCCTGCGGAAAAACCGGCCGGTACGGTATGGCGCCGGTGGCGATGACCACCACGTCGGGCGCGTCGGCCATAATGAGATCGCGGTCGACGCGCGTACTGTTGTGGATCTGCACTCCGGCCACCTCCAACTCGCGCAGCAGGTTGGTGATGAGCCCGCCGAATTCCGCGCGCCCCGGCAGCATCTGCGCCAGCAGTGCTTGGCCGCCAAGGCGCCGTTCGGCTTCGTACAAGGTGACGCGATGGCCGCGTTGCGCGGCAATCACCGCCGCCTTCATGCCTGCAGGCCCGCCGCCGACGACAAGCACGCGCTTGCGCCGCACTGCGGGTGGCAGGCTGCCCAACTGCAGCTCGCGTCCGGTGACGGGGTTCTGGATACATGAGATCGGATACCCCCTGTGGAAGTGTCCAATGCATGCCTGGTTGCAGGCGATGCAGGCGCGAACATCGTCGAGCGCCCCGGCTGCGGCCTTGTTCGGCATATCGGGATCGCAAATCAGCGCCCGCGTCATGCCGCACACATCGGCGTGCCCGGCGGCGATCAGGGCATCGGCATCGCGCGGTTGATTGATGCGCCCCGCCACGAACACCGGTATGCGAACGTGGGCTTTGATGCGCGCGGCGTAGGGCGCCACATAGTCGTTTTTGGACGTCATCGGCGGCGCGATATGAATCGCACCGCCCAAGCTCGCGGAGGTGCCGAGAGTGACGTTGACATAGTCGATGCCGTCGCCGAGGCGCACCACCGCCGCCAAGGTCTCATCGGCGGTGAGGCCGGCACTGTCCGCTTCCGATCCCGAAATCCGCAAGCCCACCACGAAATTGTCAGCCACTTTGGCGCGGATGTCGGCGATGACTTCGCACAGGAAGCGCAGGCGGCCATCGAGATCGCCGCCGTAGCCGTCGTCACGCAGATTGACGCGCGGATTCAAGAATTGCGCCGGCAAGTAGCCATGACTGGCGACGATTTCCACGCCGTTCAATCCGGCCCGTTGCATGCGCCGCGCAGCATCGCCGTAGCCGTTGACGATGGCGTTGATCATGGCGCGTTTCAGCGGCCGCGGCATGACGCGAAAGCGTTCGTTGGGAACACTCGACGGCGCATACGCCACGCTCAGCAGTCCACCATCCGCCTCTGCGATCTCCCGGCCTGGGTGGAACAGTTGGCCGAACAGCACGGTGCCATGGCGCTGCACGGCCTCGGCGACGTTGCGATAGCCGGCGATCGCGCTGTCGTCCGTCGCCATCAACACGTGATTG
>DATCDX010000129.1:0-2985 GCA_036510475.1 Steroidobacteraceae bacterium | reverse complement strand
ATTCCAGGTGAGTCCACGCCGTCAGCAGAATCACCGGCAAGTCGGGCTGAACGGCCCTCAGCGCGCGAAATAACGCCACGCCCTCCTCGCCCGAGGTCGTATCGGCGCTGAAGTTCATATCCGCGATGACGAGGTCGACCTGCTCTCGTCCAAGCGTGGCGAGACCCTCTTGGGGAGTCGCGGCGCACAGCGTTCGAATGTCGTGCAAACCGAACAGCAGTTCCAGAGCCTGGGCCACCGCCGGGTTGTCATCGATGATCAGTACCGTGCGCATGGTCGAATGTTAGCTGCTGTCGCGCCTATTCACAGGCCAGAATCGCCCCCAAGCCGTTGCCGCCTCGCCAAGCAACCGGCTGCGCTCAGTCACTGCGCGTCGCCAACGCCGGCGCAATGGACGCCGCGCGCAGCGCGGGCCAGAGCGCTGCGAGCTGGCCGAGCAACAGCAAAGCGACCGCGCCGCCGATGATTTGCACCGCGTCGATCCGCACCATCTCGAAACTGCTGACCATCCACAGGTTAAGGCCAATGGCAAAGATCACTCCCAGCAAAACGCCGGCCGTCGCAATCAAGAGATTCTCCGTTTGAAAGTACCTCACAATGGCCATGCGGGTCGCGCCCACCGCGCGCCGGATGCCGATTTGCCGGCGCCGCTGTGACACCCAGTAGCTGGTCAAGCCGATGATGCCGAAGCCGGTCACCGCCGCCAAGCTGATGCTTACCGCGCCGAGCAGCACCACCAGTCCGCGATCGTCGTGGCTGGCATCGCGGTGCGCCTCTGCCATCGATTTGCTGTGGAACAATCGACTGCCGTCGATTGCGGTAAGCGCGCCTTCGGCGGCCTTCATGACGCCGCCAAGCCGTCCCGGCTGGGCCCGCACCAGGTATTCCGCTGAGTCATCCAGCGGGCGGTAGGGTGCCAGCGCGGAATTGTCCGCAAAGGTGCTCAAAAAGCCGGTGGACCCGATAAAGGGTCCCTGCAAACGTTCGACGATGCCGATGATGGGGGCCGGCACGCCCGCGTCTTCCAGAAAAATGGACTTGCCCAGCGCGTCTCCCGCGGGAAACAGCTTCCTCGCCAACGCCTGGGACACGATGAATCCACCGACCGGCGGCGCGTGATCGGCATCGCGGACCACGATCTCCGCAGGCGTAAAATTCCGGCCGGCAATCAGCTTCAGGCCCAGCGTATTCAGCGCGTGCTCGTCGCCGAAGTAGTAGGCGGTCATTGCGGAGGGCGTCTTCTGATTCAGCGAAAGAGTCACGCTCAAGCTCCAGCCGCCGCCTTGCAGCGGATAGGAATTGGTCGCGTACGCATCGACGACGCCGTTGAGTGAGCGCAGGGCCGCAAGATCAGCCGCTTGCAGCGATTCCAGGTTCTTCGGCTGCTCGACGCTCTCTGCGGAGATGTAGAAGATGTTGGCCTCGTCGATGCCCGTCGGGCGAGCACTCCACGCCATGCGCTGCTCGATCAGCGTCAGGGCGTTGGCGACGATGGCCAGAGTCACCGCAATCTGCACCGCGATGAGAATCGCGCCGATCTTATTGCGGCGCATCGCGAGGAGTATCGGCCACAGCTCCATGGAGTTCACTGCACCTTGAGTTGCCACGCCGGCTGCATCTGCGCCGCGCGCCAGGTCGGATACAGCCCCGCAATCGCCGTCACGACAATGGCCAGCAGCACCTCGATGGCGGTGACGGTCAAGTCGAGATGCGCCAAGCCAACGAATTTTTTCGACAGCAGCGAACGCATGGCCAACAGTCCCAGCGCCGTGAATGCCAGCCCGGCTATCCCGCCCAGCAGCCCGACGACACCCGTCTCGACCAGGCATTGCGCGAAAATCGCGCGGCGGCTCGCCCCCAATGCGCGCCTCACACTGATATCCGCGGCCCGCCCCATGATTTTTGCCAGCATCAGACCCATGGCATTCAGCAGGCACACCAGCAGAAATCCGAACGATACCAGTACCAGGATGCTCAGCTCGCCGGGAACGACATGCCGGTATCGAAGCCATTGCATGACGTCGCGCAACTGAGTGTGCGCAGCCCAGTGAAACCGGCCCGCGCGCCGTTGCTCGGCGGCATAGTTGTTCAAGAACGTGCGGTAGCGCGTGGCATCCTGTGCGGTTGGCAGCTCCGCCCACAGTTCGATCCACAGGCACGACGATTCGAGGCGGGCCGCAAACCCGGACGGGATATCGTCCTTGCAGGACACGCTTCCCATGGGCTCCATTTGCCTGGCAATGGCACGGCGGAACGGCAGGAACATCTCGTCGAGCTCACCGAAAGGCACGATGTGCAAGTCGTAGAAGCGGGGAATCACGCGCCAATCATCGACCACGCCCACCACGGTGTACGCTTCGTTGTCCAAATCGATGGTCTTGCCGATGCTGTCGGCGCCGCCGAACAGTTTGTCGTTCAGTTTGCGCGCGATGACCACCACCGGCGCACGATTTTGATCGTCCAAGGATGTCCACGCTCCGCCGAATTTGAATGGCACATCCAGCATCGGAAAAAAATCCGCGTACACGGCCCGCACCACCGCCTTGAACGGCTTGACTCCGGGATTTGCCGGGCGCACCGGCAGAAGAGCGGTGTATATGGCGGATTGCCGCAGCGCGCCGTGAGCGTTCATGAGCGCTGAGGCATCGATGTAGCTGAGTTGCTCATTGAGCTGATCTTCGCTTTGCTCGCCCGGCTTATCGGGTCCCCATGCGTCGATTTGCGCCACGTATAATTGCTTCGATTTACGAGGAATCGGATCGCCTGACATGGCACGAAAGGCCGTCAGCGCAGTCATCGACGCCCCGATGCCGACACCGATGGCCGCCACCATCAGCACCGTCAGCACCACGTTGCGCTTAAGGCTACGCAGCGCCAGACGCAAGTAGTAGCCGAACATGTCGCCGACGCCTTAGGCTCAAACGCCGCGTGTCGCCAACGCGGGCGGAACGGAAGCCGCCCGCAGTGCCGGCCACAGCACCGCCG
>DATCDX010000128.1:0-3189 GCA_036510475.1 Steroidobacteraceae bacterium | reverse complement strand
GAGCGCGCCAAGTCCCAACGAAGCCCTTGCGAAGAGTGAAATCGAGAACACGGCCGCACTATAAAGCGTTTCCATGGCATTCAACATCCTCGGCCTCAATCACAAGACCGCGCCGGTCGCCCTGCGCGAAAAAGTCGCGTTCAGCGAGGACCGGTTGGTGACTGCGCTGCGCACCTTGCGGCAGGAAGCCGGAATCGCGGAAGTGGTCATTCTCTCCACCTGCAACAGAACCGAAGTCTATTGGGCGGGTTCTGCCGGCGGCGCAGAGCTGACGCAATGGCTCGAGCACCATCACGGCAATAAACTCAACCTCGCTGCCAGTCTGTATGTCCATCAGGAATCCAAGGCGGTCGAGCACGCCTTTAGCGTGGCCGCCGGGCTAGATTCCATGGTGCTCGGCGAGGCACAGATCTTAGGCCAGCTCAAAGACGCGTATCGTGTGGCGCAGGAAACCGGCAGTACCGGGCCCTCGCTCAATAAGTTGTTTCAGGCTGCTTTTTCAGCCGCCAAACGGGTGCGCTCGGAGACCCGCATCGGCGTAAACGCCGTCTCCCTCGCCTCCGCGACCGTGAGCCTGGCGCGGCGCGTCTATTCGGATTTGAGCGCGCAATCCGCGCTCATGATCGGCGCCGGCGAAATGACCGCCCTCGCGGCACGCTACTTCACGAGCGCGGGCGTCAAGCGCATGGTGATCGCCAACCGCACTTTGAGCAGAGCACAGATTCTGGCGGCTGAGCTCAACGCCTATGCCGTTGGGCTCGGCGACCTCGAGAAGGAACTTGCCGAGGCGGACATCGTCATCAGCTGCACCGGCAGCCCGGTGCCCATCATCACCAAGCGCGCCACCGAGGCCGCCATCCGCGCACGGCGCCGCCGGCCGATTTTTATGGTCGATCTGGCCGTACCGCGCGATATCGAGCCCAGCGTTGCCGATCTTGAGGATGTGTATCTGTTCTCGATCGACGACCTGCAACAGCTCGTCGACGAAAATCGGCAGCAGCGTGAACTGGCTGCAGGCGACGCGAGGCTGCTGGTGCAAGAGGAAGTGGCGCGCTTTCTCACCGAATCACGGGCACATGACGCAGGACCCGCCATCCGCGTGTTGCGCGCGCAGGCCGAGGAAGTGCGCCTGCAAACCGTGGATGCGGCGCGGCGCATGCTGGCCGCGGGCAAACCCGGCGAAGAAATCATCGATTATCTCGCCAATACCCTCACGAATCGGCTGTTGCACGGGCCCACTCAGGCCCTGCGCCAAGCCTCCGAATTAGCCGATACCGCACTGGCGGAGACCATAACCCGCCTTTTGATCGAAGAACGCGACCGGCATTGACCCGCAAGGCCGCTATAATTCGCGGCCATGAAAGACTCCATCAGGCGCAAACTCGAAAAACTCGACGAGCGGTTCGAGGAAATCAGCCGATTATTATCGGACGCGGGCGTCATTGCGCGTCAAAACCAGTTCCGCGAACTGTCGATGGAATACTCGAAGTTGGGACCGCTGGTGGAGCGCTACCGGCGCTTCGTCGCGCTCGAGGGCGACGAAGCGATTGCCCACGAACTGGCATCGGACAAGGACGCCGCGACCCGCGCCATGGGCGAAGAGGAACTGGCCGATCTGGCGCCGCGCGTCACGGCGCTGGAGAGCGAGTTGCAACGCCTGCTCGTGCCCAAGGATCCGCAGGACGACAGTAATATTTTCTTGGAAGTTCGCGCCGGCACGGGCGGGGATGAGGCTGCCATCTTCGCCGGCGATTTGTTTCGCATGTACACCCGCTACGCCGAATCCCAGGGCTGGGAAGTCGAGACCTTGAGCGAGAGTTCGGGCGAGCACGGCGGCTACAAGGAAGTCATCAGTCGCATCATCGGCCGTGGCGCATTCTCTCTGCTCAAATTCGAATCGGGCACCCATCGTGTGCAGCGCGTTCCGGCGACCGAAGCCCAAGGCCGCATTCACACGTCGGCCTGCACGGTGGCGATCCTGCCCGAAATCGCAGAAGTCGAGGCCATTGAATTGAATCCGGCGGACTTGCGCATCGATACCTTTCGCTCCTCGGGCGCCGGCGGCCAGCATGTGAATAAAACCGATTCGGCGATCCGCATCACGCATCTGCCTTCGGGGATCGTGGTGGAATGCCAGGACGAGCGCTCCCAGCACAAAAATCGCTCGCGGGCGATGTCGTTGTTGAAAGCTCGATTGCTGGCGGCGGAGCGCGAGAAACAGCACAGCCAGCAAGCCCAGTCGCGTAAATTGCAGGTGGGCTCGGGCGATCGCTCCGAACGCATCCGCACCTATAACTTTCCTCAAGGCCGGGTCACCGACCATCGCATCAATCTCACGCTCTACAAGCTCGACGACGTCATGAACGGTAATATCGAGGAGTTGATTGGCGCGCTGAACCAGGAACACCAGGCCGAAGAGCTGGCGCACCAGGTCGAATGAACCTCCGCAAAGGAACACTCATGAGCGCGTCAAATTCAGTCACTGACATCTTGCAGGCCGGCGCGCGGACTCTGCTTCATCACAGCGAATCGCCGCGGCTCGACGCGGAATTGCTGCTCGGCAAGGTCTTGGGCCTGTCGCGCGCAGCTTTGGTGGCGCACGACAATGATCCCGTCACGGGCGACTGCGAGCGCAGCTATGCCGGCCTGATCGAGCAACGCATGCGCGGCGCGCCGGTGGCTTACTTGACCGGCATCCGTGAGTTCTGGTCACTGCCGCTGACTGTGACTCCCGACGTGCTGGTGCCGAGACCGGAAACCGAGGTATTGGTCGAACTGGCCTTGCGGCTGCTGCCGGAACGCGAGGACTGTTCCATCCTCGATCTGGGCACGGGCAGCGGCGCCGTCGCGCTGGCCATCGCTTCGGAACGACCGCGCGCGCAAATCACCGCGGTTGATATCTCGCCGCCGGCTCTCGGCGTGGCGACCCGCAACGCGACAAGCCTTGGGCTCTCGCGTATCCAGTGGCGTTTGGGTTCATGGTTCGATGCCGTGCCGGGCGAGCGCTTTGACATGATCGTTGCCAATCCACCGTACGTTGCCGCGCACGATCCCGCCCTGGCGATGCTGTCCGCGGAGCCCACCATTGCGCTCTGCCCGGGCGCCACCGGACTCGAAGCCCTGCGGGCGATTGCCGCGAGCGCACCGCTGCATCTGCATGAGTGCGGCTGGCTGCTCTTGGAGCATGGC
>DATCDX010000127.1:0-3990 GCA_036510475.1 Steroidobacteraceae bacterium | reverse complement strand
CCCGCCGATGCGCAGTTCCCTTCACGGTCGCACCGCCGTAGATGGCGGTACTATTCTCCGACGGTGGTATATCCACGTGTCCTATGGGATGGCCCGCCTGTTCCTGAAACATCGCCTCCGACTGCCAGGTGATGCCCGCATCGACGCGGTCCTGCATGATCCACAGAGGAGTCTGACGGTGATGGATGTGGGTCAGGACCGCGCTGCCGTCCCTGACCTTGGTTTCGTAGACCTCCGTCGACAATTGCGCTCCACCGGCTTCATTCAGCGCGTCCCGGATTTGCCGCGCAACACCCTCGAATGCAGGATTCGGCAGCGCCAATCTCAGTCGCGCGGCCGCCAAGTCCGCAAGCTTCGTAATGTGCTTAGGGTTGCCCTTCGCCACCATGATGGCCAACGTGTTGGTGACGTAAGGCACCGCAGGCGAATCCAGTGTGCCGTCCGCCACGAAATCCTTCACCTTCTGCAGCCCCGCCAGATACACATCCGGTTTAACGGTCCACGTCATGTTACCGACGGTGATGGTGCCGCCGGTTTTCAGCTGCTTCATCAACAAGCCCGGCGGAATGGTTTCCCAGTAGATGCGCCCCTTGAATTCCGGGTGCAGGTTCTCGAAGGATTGAACCAGCGGCGCCATGGCGAAGAAATAATTTCCGCCGACATACAGCACCAGCTTAGGGTTCGCGGGCGATCCGTGGAAGTCCGCTAAATTATCCGCCTCAGGTACGGTGAATTCGAAACCGCGATCCACGGCATCGTTGTTCGCCCCGTGCTGCCATGGAGGCGACCATTGATCGCCCCGCGTAGCAGGGTTATCGCCGTCCGTAGCGCGGTTATCCGCGCGCGCGTTATCTGCCGTGGCATTACCCGTCGACGCGGCGCTCGCGACCGAATTTAAGGCCCGCGCATTTTCCCGGGGCCCCACGAACAACGCCATCGTGGCGGCCACAAGCATCAGATGCCTTATCATGGAATACCCCACCGTGGTTCTATAAACGACTGCCGTTCTATAAACCACTGCTGTTCTATAGCGGCATCAATGCGTACCCTGACTTCTCCAACGTCGTGACGGTGGTGAGCCCCGACAGGGCCATCGTGACTGATCGGTCGATCCAGCTGTAGTCAAAACCGTGCTCGGCGACGGCCTGACCGCAGACCGCAATATCGACCCCCGCCTTCCTCAGCAACGCGATCAGCGGCAGATTGGGATTGGCGGTACCGAACTTCGCGCGATAGTGCGCGTCGTCCAAAGCCAGAGCGGTCGCTTCGCCGTACGCCACCGCGACGAATTTCAGATGCGACAGAGGCACTCCCGACGCCACGTACAAGTTCACCGATCGCGCCACGCGATCGAGCGCCGGGTTTACTTCCTTCGCGTCCTTCACGCCTCGGGTCAGCGCAAACACCACTTTGTAGGTGCCGTTTCGCTCAGGCCGGTAGGCAGACTTCGGCAACTCATGAATTCGACCAAATCCCTGAATCGTCGGCGTCACCCAGAAACCAGGTGCCGTATCGGCTTCGGCGCCCATCGCGGCGGGGCCGCCGGCTACTAGGGATGCCAGAGCAATCGCCTTTACGAGATGTCCCATCATGTTTTTCCCCTTGAACGAAACTCAAGCTGTGAACGCGTTCATTCGATCACGCCGTTTAAGATTATGACGCGATCGTCTATACCCGCAAAACAGATAATGTATCTATATTTCATCTAGCCGGTAGGTTAGTGAACTCGTGCCTATTGAAATTGCGGATGTGCCGCAACGGCCTCACGCCAGGATTCGTCGTTCGCACTGCTGCCGAAGGGCGCTTGCGCGTCGCTGCGGCGCCATTTACCCAGCCAGTCCGCCCCCAGTAGTTCGCGCTCATGCCGAGCCGCCGCGGCTCGCGCCGACAGGCCGATGGTCGTTTCCGCCTTGGGGCCCGTAGCGCAGCCTTTTGCCACGTAGAAACCCGCCGCCAGCATCGCGGTGCGCACTCTCGTGGAAAAAGTGTAAGTGAACAACTCCGCGGCCTTTCCCGAGCACACCTGCGCCAATTCGCGGAACGCTTGCAACGTCCACAACGCACTGTCGGTTTTGAACGAAAATGGGTCGAAGAAGATGATATCCGGCGCCGGCGCGTCGAATTTTCGGCGGCAGAAATCACCGCTCAACAACAACCAGTCGATCGCGTTCTTTCCGCTGCTCCATCGATTATTCGCCAGCAGCTGGCGCGGGGCCGCGTGACGAAGATGCGCAAACCACTTCGTATGACGCAGCGCCAGCGTCAGCGAATCCAGATCGTTCTCGAAACTGACCAGAGTCAAGCGGCGCGAGTTACCGTCCGCAGTCATCGCCTCGACCGCATGAATAGCCGCCATCGCATTGGCGGCTGCGCCAAGACCCACGTCCCACACGATCAGCGGATCTGCCTCGGCGTGTTTCAACCGCTCGACCAGGCGCGACTGCTCGACATACAGTAGGCGCGCTTCTTCGGCGGGATCGTTCACCGAGTGCATCACCTCTCCGCAGTCCGTATCGCGAATGCGTCCAACCCCGTCGTTGACGATGACCTCGTATCGCCCCTGCCGCAGCTGCAACCGCTGTCGTTCCGCCTTGGTGACGTGCGTCGATGCCTTGCCGTAGCTATCGCGCGCGTCCAGCACATTGCGCTGCGAATTATAAAAGTTCAACCACGTACCGGCGAGGATGTGTTCACGCATCGTGCGCATCAGCTGCATGTAAAAATGGACATTGTGCAGCCCGAGCAATTGCCAGCCCTGCGTGTCGCGCACGCGGTTCAGATGGTATAGATACGCGATCGAGTAGGTCTTGCAGGTGTGGCAGCCGCACTCCGGGTCGATCGGTCCATCCACCGCCCGATACGCGGCGCGCCGCAGATCGCGCCGACCGAGGCTCGTAAACGCGACGCCCTGTTTCGCAAGCGCGGTGGGCAGTATGCAATCGAACATGTCGATCCCGCGGTGCACGGCTTCGAGCAGGTCACGCGTGGTGCCGACGCCCATGAGATATCGCGGACGATCTTCCGGCAGCCAGGCGGTCACCGTGGCCGTGCAATCCTCGCGCTGAACCGCGGTTTCGCCGACTGCCAATCCCCCGACCGCAAAGCCATCAAACGGTAACTGGCTGATGGTGCGCGCGCTTTCGATCCGCAGTTCCGCAAAGCTCGCCCCCTGCACTATGCCGAACAGCGCCTGCGGGGAATCACCCCGGGCGGCCAAGCTGCGATGCGCCCAGCGGTGCGTCAGATCCATGGCCTGCCGCGCGACATCGCGCTCGACGGTCGACGGCACGCATTGATCGAGCACCATCATGATATCGGCGCCGATTGCCCGTTGCATGGCGATGCTGCGTTCGGGACTCAAGTGGATCGTGCTCTGATCGACGTAGCTCCTGAATTCCGCACACTCCTCCCGCATTTTGCGGCTGCCCGGCAGAGAGAAAATCTGAAATCCACCGGAGTCCGTCAGCACCGAACGAGGCCAGTTCATGAAGCCATGGATGCCGCCGAATTTCTCGAAGATCTCTGCGCCGGGCCGCAGCAACAGGTGGTAGGTATTCGCCAGCAGTATTTGAGCGCCGCTCTCCAGCAGATCTTCGCGCCGCTGCGAGCGCACGACGCCATGCGTGCCAACCGGCATGAACGTGGGGGTGAGCACCTCGTTGTGCCGGGTGCGAAGACGCCCCGCGCGGGCACGCGAACCTGCGGCCGTGGCTTCGAGTTTAAAATCCAAGCGATTCATACTTTACCGTTGATGTGCGGGCGCAAGCGCCGGCGCCGTGGCGGATTGTAACTATGCAGGCCCCACCCGCCTAGCGTTGACCGATCCGATCGCCGCAAGTGTAGCCACGCGCTATCGTGCGAATTCTGTGATCCGGTACCGCCGGTCATCGTCATCGGATACGGCGCCCGCGCGTTCCTTTAGGTAGGCTTTCGATGTCGCCGTTTGAGCCGGCAGGAGCTTCCACAGTTGATCAATTCATCTCACCTGCA
>DATCDX010000126.1:0-22750 GCA_036510475.1 Steroidobacteraceae bacterium | reverse complement strand
GGGTGCGACGCATGCGTCGCACGGGTGGCCATGGATGGCCACCCAGGGCTTGCGCGTAGCAGGGACTGCGCAGCGCAATGGATTCACGGCGGTCCGGAAAATACCTATTCGATCCAGCCACCGTGCACCAAAAAGCTGATTGTTCATGAATAATCCGGGCTAGGGCTTCGGTTCCGAATAGAACACGCTGCTGCCCTGCGAGGCGCCATTGAGGAACTCCCATTGGTAGGCGATGCGTATTTGGTCATGCTTCGCGGTCAATTCGCTCGGGAAGGGATCGAAAGGCGCGGCCAGCGTCAAGATTCTCATGGCCGCCTCATCGATTTCGGCATGGCCGCTGCTGCGCCGAATGACGGTGTCCAGCAGCTTGCCGTCGGCGCCGATGGTCACTTCGATCACCGGGGTACCGGAGAGCTTCTCGCGCCGTGCAACCTCGGGAAAATTCATGGTGCCCACGCGTTCGATTTTGCGCCGCCAGCTGTCCAAGTACACCGCCACATCGGCTGCCTTCGTATCGGCCGCGACCCACAGCTGCTGTCTGGCCTCGCCGCGCAGGTGCAACTCGATCCCATCATCGTTGGGGGTCATGGCAAGGTCCGGCCGTTTCTCCAGCAACAGCGGCAGCCGGGACGGCACCGCGGCGGCGGTGGGCGCGGCGAAATATAGAATCTTCTGCGCGCGGGCGGCAGTCGCGACCAATTCTTCGTCGCCCACCGCCGTGCCGGCTTGCTGCGCCGCCAGGCCATCGCCGCTGGGGATGCCCGCGCGATCCACCGGCATCAGCGAAGACTTGGGTATGCGGGTGCGATCGCGCTTCAAGGTGTTGCCTGAGCCCAAGGTGCTGCGTTCCGAGAGATACGGCGCATTCGGATTGCCGGCCACGCTCGGGGTTTGATCGTTGACCAGGACAACTTCGAGTTCCGGCGCCTCGTTGGCGTCCGCGTTGCCATTGACGGAGCTGAAAGTCACCCCCAGGATCACGATGCCATGGAGCAGGGCTGCCAGGAAGCAGGTGGTCAACATGCGGTCGCTGGCGGGCGGTAGTCCCGCGCGCAGCATGTCGCCCCCCGCATAGGCATCCCCGGCGGCATACGGGTCTCCGGCCGCGGCCGGATACACATCGTCGGCGGTGCGCAGGCCGCCGGCGGGATAGGCGTCGCCCATCTGAGGCACATCGTCGGCTGGTGGATACCTATCGGAAGTCACGTGGCGTTCAACCTCCCATGGATGGCATCCACGAGTAATGCACCAATGTCGACAGCATGCTTTTTGTTTAGTTCGCGGATGCCCGTGGGACTCGTGACGTTGATTTCGGTGACGTAATCGCCGATGACGTCCAGGCCCACGAAGATCATGCCGGCATCGCGCATTTTGGGTCCGATTTGAGCGCACAACCAGCGGTCACGCTCGTTGAGCGGCCGGCTCTCGGCGCGCGCGCCGGCGGCCAGATTGCCGCGATGGTCGTCGGCATGGGGCATGCGCTGCAGGGCGAAGGGCACGGGCTCGCCGTCCACCAGAATGATCCGGCAATCGCCGCCGCTCACGATCTGCGGCAGATAGCGCTGCACGATGGCGTACCGGTTGCCGTAATCGGTCAAGGTTTCGAACACGACATTGCGGTTCTTATCGCCTTGTTCCAGCACGAAAATGGATTTGCCGCCCATGCCGTCGAGAGGCTTGCACACCGCTTTACCATGCTCGCGCAAGAATTCTCCCATGGCGCCCATGTCGCGCGAGATGAGGGTCGGCGCGCAGCAGTCGGGAAACCATGCCGTGTAGACCTTCTCATTCATGTCGCGCAGACCCTGCGGCCGATTGCACACCAGGGCGCCCTGGGTTTGGGCGCGGTCCAGGATGTACGTGCTGTAGATATACTCGGTGTCGAAGGGTGGATCCTTGCGCATCAGGATCACGTCGAATTCCCCGAGTTTGCCGTTCTGGGCTTCGCCGCGCGTGAACCAGGTTCCAAGATCGTCGAATACCTGTAGCGGCTTAAGACGCCCCCAGGCCACGCCGTCGCGCAAGGATAGATCCTTTTGTTCGGCGTAAAAGAGCTGCCAGCCGCGCGACTGTGCGGCCAACAGTATCGCGAGGGTGCTGTCCTTTGCCGGCTTGATCGCTTCGATGGGGTCCATGACCACGATGAGACGCACTCGGGACGACATGTGATTCCTCTGCGGAGGTTAAAAATACTTTCCGCCACTTCAAGTCTAACGCACGCGGACGCGGCCCACTCTGTGGGCAGGTCTTGTGGCCTATTGGGAAAACTGTGAACCAGACCACCGTTGTTTCAGTGCGATTGCCCCGAAATGTCGACCCCGTACCGTGGCTTGCACGGCCCGGATATGTTAAAAAGCCACAAGATTCCAGCACCTACGCACGCTGACGTTTACAGGTCCTTTAGGGGCAGACTCATGGAGAGCATGATCAGTACGGCCAAGCCGAAACTCACGGGACTCAAAGTCCTCGTGATCGACGATAGCAAGACCATCCGCCGCACCGCCGAAACGCTGCTGACCAAGGAGGGCTGCGAGGTGTTCACGGCCGTCGACGGCTTCGACGCGCTCTCCAAGATCGCCGACCATCAGCCCGATATCGTGTTCGTGGACATCATGATGCCGCGTCTCGACGGCTACCAGACCTGTTCGTTGATCAAGCACAACAAGGTGTTCAAGCAAATCCCGGTCATCATGCTCTCCAGCAAGGACGGCCTGTTCGACCGGGCCCGCGGCCGCATCGTGGGCTCGGAACACTACCTGACCAAGCCGTTCACCAAGGACGAATTGTTGGGCGCGATCGAAGCTCACGTCGGCAAATGACGGAGAATACAAGAATGGCACTGATCCTAATCGTCGACGATTCACCCACCGAGGTCTTCGTCATGCAGAAGGCGTTGGAGAAACACGGCTTCAAGACCGCCGCCGCCGAGAACGGCGAAGAGGGCGTTCGCAAGGCGAAGGCCATGAAACCGGATCTCATCTTCATGGACATCGTCATGCCGGGCGTGAACGGCTATCAGGCCACCCGCATGCTCATCAATGACCCTGAAACCAGCTTGATTCCGATCATCATGGTGACCACCAAGGGTCAGGAAACGGATCGGGTCTGGGGATTGCGCCAAGGCGCGGTGGATTATCTGATCAAGCCCGTGTCGGCGCAGGCGTTGGTCGAGAAGGCACAGGCCGCGCTGGCCGTATGACGAGCCCGATGAGCGGCTCCGATTCGAGCTTGCGCAGCTTGCGGGACCGCCCGTTCGAGTTGCTGAAGGAACTGGAGAAACGCAGCCGCGCGGTGGCAGCCGGCAATGCCCCCCAGGCCAGTGCCGGGCGCGAGTGGGTGGGCGTGGCGTTTCGCATGGGTGGCGAGACCTTTTTGGTGGCGCGCGAGGAAACCCGCGAGGTGTTGGGCTATCCCGCGGCGGTAACACGCATCCCCGGTGCGAAGAGTTGGGTCAAGGGACTGGCGAACATTCGCGGACAGCTGCTGCCGATGCTGGACTTAAGGCAATTCCTGGGCAGCGGCGCCACGGCGTCGGGACGCAACACCCGCGTGGTCGTGGTCAATCATCGGGAAATTCCGGCGGGACTCATGGTCGACGAGGTGTTGGGATTTCGGCGTTTTGCGGAAGCAGAATTCAATGCCGAAGCGCCGCCCACCGTGATCCGGTGCGATAGTTATCTCGCCGGCGCCTTTCGCCGCGGCGGCGAAGTATGGCCGGTGTTGAGTTTGAAGAGTTTGGTGGAGAGCCAGAGCTTTTTGCAGGCCGCGAGCTAACCGGGTTCCCATGGAACACAAATGACCACTCGAAACGATTCGGCTTCTGGAGCGAATTTCTTACCGGTGCTGGCGGCGCTCATCGTGCTGTGCCTGATCGGCGCCGCCGTGCTGACGGCGCTGACGCGAAGCACCGCACCGGTCGCCGCCCCGGCCGAACAGCTGTCGCTGGTGTTGCAGCGCATGCCTTTCGAGGCGCAAAACGCATTGCGGGGTGGTTCCGGCGACTTCGATGCGCTCGCCAAGAGCAATCTTGAGCTCAAGACACTGACCGCCGGCGGCGCGACGGCGGACGCCCGACTCAAGTTCGAGCCGGAGTGGAACAAGCTGGGCGCCGGTGTGGCCGCTGTCGCCGCGGCGCGAACCGCCGTTGCAGCGATCGGCGCTTCCAATCGGGAGGCGCGCGAGCTGGCGCCCAAGCTGCTGTCCGACTTGGGCGATCTTGCGAGCGCCGTAGGTGCGCAAAAACTCGATGGCATGAGCCGCTCGCTGGAGCGCTTTGAGCTCATGGTGCAGCGCATCCAGCAAGATTTGAACGGTCTCGCCTTAGGGGTGAACGACGCCGCCCCGGCGGCGCAGCGACTCGCCGACAGTTTGGAATTCTTAAACCAGGTGGTGCGCGGCCTGTCCGGCGATGAGACCGGACTCGCCCTGCCGCGGGTTACCGGCGCGGATTCGGAGCAGCGGCTGAAAGTCTTAGTGCAACGCAATCAACAGTATGCGACCAGCGTGCGCAAGGCGATCGGCGCGGCCGAGACGCTCTCCAAAGCGCAGCAGAGCGCCCGCGCCATGCCGGCGACGGCGAGCGCGTTGGCGGCACAGGTGGGCAGCGCGCCGCGAATCGACAGCGGTGTGGGCTATAAACCCTGGATCCTGGCCTTGTTGGGGCTGGCGGCGCTGCTGTTGGCGGCGCTTGCCTGGACTTATCTGAAGTCGGTCAATTTGCGCCGCTCCAGTGAGTTGCGGGTGCGTGAGAATGAGCGCAATCAAGAAGCCATCATGCGCCTGCTGGATGAGCTCTCCAGTTTGGCGGACGGCGATCTGACGGTGCAGGCGACGGTTACCGAAGACATCACGGGTGCCATCGCCGATTCGATCAACTATGCCATCGAGGCGCTGCGCGAACTGGTCACGACCATCAACGACAGCGCCATTCAACTGGACGGCGCCACCAAGCAGACCCAGGCAGCTGCCGCGCACATGGCGAAGGCCAGCAGCGCACAGTCCCGGCAAATCTCCGCCGCCAGCGAGTCCATGGCCGACATGGCCGCCTCGATCGAGGAGGTTTCGGGAAATTCCGAACGCTGCTCGGATGTGGCGAGACATTCGGTCGACATTGCCCACAAGGGCGGGGATGCGGTCAGGCGCACCATCGACGGCATGAATGCGATCCGCGAGACCATTCAGGAGACCAGCAAGCGCATCAAGCGCCTGGGCGAGAGCTCCCAGGAGATCGGCAATATCGTCGAACTCATCAACGACATCGCCGAGCAGACCAATATTCTGGCGTTGAACGCATCGATTCAGGCATCGATGGCGGGTGAGGCGGGCCGCGGCTTTGCGGTCGTGGCGGATGAAGTGCAACGGCTGGCGGAGCGCGCTGCGAACGCCACCAAGCAGATAGAGGTTCTGGTGCGCACCATCCAGGCCGATACCAACGAGGCAGTGGTTTCCATGGAGCGCAGCACCACGGATGTGGTGGGCGGTGCGCTGCTGGCGGAGAACGCCGGCGCCGCGCTCGAGGAGATTGAACAGGTTTCCAACCAAATTGCGAGCCTGGTGCAGAACATCTCGGCCAGCGCGCGCCAGCAAGCCGCCGCCTCCGGCGACATCTCGAAAAATATGCAGGTGGTACGCGAAATCTCGACGCAAACGGCCGAAGGTTCAACGGCGACCTCGACGTCAATTGCGAAATTAGCGGCGCTGTCCGCGCAGCTGCGCAAATCCGTGGCGGGCTTCCGGCTGCCGGACTACGGCGGCGGCACGACGACGGTCGGAGCTACGCCGTCCGCGCGTTTGCCGACCTTGAAGGAGCCGCTGAACAGCGGCGTCGCCGCCGCCGGCGGCAATACCGGCGATACCGGAAAAATGCGCAAGGCCAGCGGCTTCGGCGCCTGAGGCCGAAGACCCAAAAACTTAAGACGATTCCGGCATGACTGACCTCAGCTCCCAAACCTTGCACCTCGTCGCCAAAGAACTGGCGTCGACCCTGAATGATGCGCGCGCGTCTCTCGAGGCGTATGCGGAGCGCACGGACCAGCTGCCGTTGCTCGAAAAGTGCGCTGACCAACTGCACGCGGTCCATGGTGTATTGCGGCTGGTCGAGGTCTACGGTGCGGCGCTGCTGGCGGAGGAGATGGAGCACGTTACCCGTTACCTGCTGAGCTCGGGCAATGACCAAAAGCGTCAGGTCGACGGTCTCGATGCCCTGATGCGTGCGATGGTGCAATTGCCGACCTATCTCGAACGCGTCATGTCGGGTGGCCGCGACTTGGCGTTGGTGTTGCTGCCGCTGCTCAATGACTTGCGTTCGGTGCGCGGCAGCCCGTTGCTGTCCGAAGGCACGCTGCTGCTGCTCAACTTGAAGTCCGATCAGCCGGCGCAACCGCAGGCCGAGCGGCAGGGCGAGCAGTCGACTTCGGTGGTGCAATGGGCGAGGCGCCTGCGGCCCCGCTTCCAAGTCGGCCTGCTCGGATACATCCGCGGCGAACGCACGGTGCAGAATCTGGAGATTCTGGCGAAGGTCGCCGAAAAGCTCGAACAGGTCGCGACCACCCAGCCCGTGTTTCAGTTGTGGTGGGTGACCGGTGCCATCCTTGAGGCGGTCCGCGCCAACGGCTTGGAAGGCAGCGCCACGCTGAAGCGCTTGCTCGGTCAAGCGGACCGGCAGATCAAATCGCTGTACGAACTCGGTGAGGCTCGCTACTGCGAGGACCCGCCGGTCGATTTGCTGAACAACCTGCTGTACTACGTGGCGCGCGCCTCCTCCAGCGGCGGCCGGATCGCCGCGGTGCGCGCCTCGTTCAAGCTCTCCGAGCTGTTGCCGGTCGATGATACCATCGAGCAGGAGCGTGAAAGCCTGTCGGCGCCCAGCGTCAAATTAATGCGCACGGTCGCCGCCGCCATCAAGGAAGATCTCTCCAAGGTAAAGGACGTTCTCGACATCTTCGTGCGCCGTGGCGGAGGCCGCAGCGATGAACTCATACCGCAGCTGGAGTTGCTGAAGAAGATCAGCGACACGCTGGGAGTGTTGGGGCTCGGCGAGTTGCGGCAACGAGTGCAGCAGGAAATTTCCGAGCTGTCGGAGATCGTGACCGACGGCAAGACGCCGCCCGAGGAAGCGCTGGTCAAGGTGGCCGGGGTTTTGCTGTCGGTGGAAGACAGCCTTGACGATCAACTGGTCCGCCTGATCCTGCCGATCACCTCGCAGGCAGGGACGGCCGATTCGCCGGCGGATCAAGATCACGAGTTCAGGCTGGTGAGCGAGGCGGTGCTGCGTGAGTGCATCGTCAACCTGGCGCGCATCAAGGAAGCCGTTTCGGTGTCGGTGCAGAAGCCTTCGGACTTTCCTCCTCAAGGATTGGACAATGTGCCGCAGCTGCTGCGCGGCATCACCGCCGGCCTGCTGATGTTGGGCAAGGGCCGCGCGGTCGAATTGATGGACGCGATCGGCGTGCAGGTGCGCAAGCTGATCGAGCCGGGCGCACCTCAACCTGACCCCATTCGCCTGGAGCGGGTGGCCGATGCGATCGTCAGCATCGAGTACTACATGGAAACGCTGCAGAGCGGGCGTAACGATCCATGGTACATGCTGGACAACGCCGAGATGTGCATCAAGACACTGGCGGAGGATGTACCCTCAGCACGTGTCCCGGAGCTGAACATCGCCGCCGGCGATGCCGACAAGACGGTCAAGCTCGACCCGGTCGAGACCGTCGCGCTGGAGCGTACTCAGCAGGCGCAGGCGGCGACCCACCCCTTGATCACCGTGCCCGTGGCGGAGGCGATCGACCCGCAATTCGTCGAGCTGTTCATCGAGGAGGCGAAGGAAGAAATCGCCTCCATTCAAAGCAGTTTCCCGCAGTGGGACCAAAATCCAATGAACTTGGATTCATTGGCCCTGATGCGCCGCAGTTTTCACACCTTGAAGGGCAGCGGCCGCATGGTGGGCGCGCGCGCCCTCGCTGAATTCGGCTGGTCGATCGAGAATCTGCTGAATCGGATTATGGACAAGACGCTGTCGCGCACGCCGGGAATGATGGCGTTGATGCGCAGCTCGGTCGCGGCGCTGCCGCACTTGGTGGAACAGTTGGAGACCGGACGGCAAAATCCCGTGCCGGTCGAGGCGCTGATGGCCCGTGCCTTCGCCTACGCCGATGGGCGTGAGCCGGATCAGGCGGCCGCGAATTTGGCGCCCGAGGACCGCGGTTCGATCATACCGGCACCGGCATCGGCGCTGCCATCGGCCGCCGCGCCGTCGATGGATCCGGTGCTGCATGATATTTACAGCAAGGAGACGTCGAGCCATCTGACCGAGATTCGCGACTATCTGCGCAAGCGCACCGATCAGCCGGCACCGCATGACCTGCCGGAGTCGGTGTACCGCGCCATCCATACCTTAAGCGGCAGCTCGAAGATGGCCGAAGCGCGGCACGGTATACGAATCACCGAGCCGCTGAATAATTACATGCGCAAGGTGTTCGACAGCGGCCGTGGGTTGCCCGACGCCGGGCTCGCGGTCCTGAAGGACGCGGTTGGCGCGATCGACAATGTGGTGTCGCACATCAACGAGTCGACGGCGTTCTTTTCCGAGCAACCTTCCTTGCTCGGCAGGCTGCAGGAACTCGAAACCCAGCTCGACGCCGACCTGGCCCGCGCCGCCAATGAAACCAGCGCGTCGGCGATCGTCCCGGCGCTCACGGCAGAGCCGGTGGCGGCGCCCAACGAGCCTGCGCCGGCGACAGCGTTGGTTGAGCCCACGGCAACACCCGCCGCTGAAGCCGCCGCCGCGCCGACAGCTGCCGCTGAACTCGCCGCTGCGCCGGCCGCGGATGAATTCGATCACGAGATCGCCAATATCTACAGCGAGGAGGCGACCGAATTGCTGGAGGCGGCGGAAGTGTCCCTGACCGGGTGGAATCACGACCGCAAGGACAAGCAACGCGTCGCTGAATTGCAGCGTCAACTACACACGCTCAAGGGCGGGGCGCGCATGGCGGGAATCACCGCCATGGGCGATTTGAGCCACGAGCTCGAGACCCTGGTCATTCAAATCGACGGCGGTTCGGTGGCCGGCGACGATCATGCCCACACCCTCATGCAGGCGAGCTTGGATGAACTCGCGCGCATGCGCGATCTGGTGAGCGGCGGCACGCTGCCCAGCGCGGCGACGGCGCTGCTGGCGCAAATTCGTGATTTGGCGAATCCCACCGGGCCGCCTGCGGCGGCGCCGGCAGTTGCCGCTGCGCCCAAGGCGGCCTCGGTGGCGGCCGATTTGGCCGATGCAGCCGATGCGGCACCCGTCATCGCACACGCCGCCGTCATTGCCCACCGCGCCGCTGCGCCGACTGATCTCGCCGCGGCCGCCGCGTCGCTGCAAACGCATGCGCCGGCCGCGCTCAGCGAGGATTCGGCATCGAGCCTGGAGTTGAGCAGTACGCCGGTATTGCCTGGTCGTGAAAGCGCGCCGGCGGAACGCGTGGAAATGGCGCGCGTCGACGCCGACCTGCTCGATACCATGCTCAACAATGCGGGAGAGGTGAGCATCTTCCGCGCGCGCCTCGATCAGCAAGTCAACTCGATCGACTTCAACTTGGCCGAGCTGGCCCGTACCGTAACCCGTCTCAAGGAACAGTTGCGGGGCCTTGAGATCGAAACCGAAGCGCAGGTGCTGAACCGGCACCAGGATGTGGAGCCGCGGCATCACGATTTCGATCCGCTGGAATTGGACCGCTATTCCGCCCTGCAGCAGTTCTCGCGCGCGCTCGCCGAGACCTCCGGCGACGTGGCCAGCATTCAAGGGCTGCTCGAGACCCTGACTCGCGAGGCGCAGAACCTGTTGACCCAGCAGTCCCGCGTAATTACCGAGCTACAAAATGGTTTGATGCGCACCCGCATGGTGCCCTTCCAGCGCCACGTGCAGCGCTTGACCCGCCTGGTGCGCCAGGCGGCGAACGACACCGGCAAGCGCGCGGAACTCGCCGTGCAGGGCGCGGCCGCGGAGCTGGACCGGCAGATGCTGGAGCGCATGGTGCCGCCGCTCGAACACATGTTGCGCAATGCCGTGGTGCACGGCATAGAAAACCCGGAGCGTCGCGCCGCCCTCGGCAAGCCGGATGTCGGCCGCATCTCCGTCAGCTTGGAACGTGACGGCGCGGAGGTCGTGATCGTGGTCGCCGATGACGGTGCCGGCATCAACGTGAAATTGATCCGCGAGAAGGCGATTGCCTTGGGGTTGGCCGACCCGCAGGCGAAACTTACCGACGAAGAGGCTGTGCAGCTGATTTTAGAGCCGGGCTTCAGCACCGCCGGCCATGTTACGCAGGCGGCGGGCCGCGGCGTCGGCATGGACGTGGTGGCGACCGAAGTTAAAAAGCTCGGCGGCGGCCTGTTCATCGATTCGACGCCCGGCCACGGTTCGCGCTTCACCATCCGCCTGCCCTTTACGCTGGCGATCAGCCAGGCCTTGATCGTGCGTGTCGCCGAGGAAGCCTATGCCTTGCCGCTGGCGACGGTGGAAGGCGTGGTGCGGCTGCCGAGAAATATCGTCGCCCGGCACCTGGGCAAGGATGCGCCTCTGTTCGAATATGGCGGCCAAAAATACCGTTTTCAGCAGCTGGGGTCGTTCGTCGGCCTCGGCGCCACGCGTCTGCCGGAAACCGATGTGTCGATGTCGGTGGTGCTGGTGCGCGCCGGCGAACATTCGACGGCCCTGGTCACGGACGAATTGGTGGGCAGCCGGGAAATCGTCGTTAAATCGCTGGGGCCGCAAATATCGGCGATTCGCGGTATCGCCGGCGCCACGATCTTGGGCGATGGCCGCATCGTCATCATTCTCGACATGGGATCATTGGTGCGTTCCGAATGGCGCGCGCGTCCGACCGAAACGGCCGTGCTCGACCAGCGAGACCGCCGTACCTTCGCGCTGGTCGTCGACGATTCCATCACGGTGCGCCGCGTGACGCAGCGGCTGCTGGAGCGCAACGGCATGCGGGTGCTGACCGCCAAGGACGGTGTGGATGCGGTATCGCTGCTACAGGAACATCTGCCGGACATCATATTGCTCGACATCGAAATGCCGCGCATGGACGGCTATGAGGTGGCCGCGCATGTGCGCAACGATCCGCGCCTGAAGGATATTCCGATCGTGATGATCACTTCGCGGGTCAGCGAAAAGCATCGCGCGCGGGCGATTGAACTCGGTGTGGACGACTATCTCGGCAAGCCGTACCAAGAAAGCCAGTTGCTCGATGCCATCGAGCCGCTCGTCAACCGCCGCAGCGCCATCGCGAGATAGCCGCCGTGTCCGATCTACGCGACGAACTGTACAGCTTACTGGTGCCACTGGCGGGTGAGCGGCTGATCGTGCCGCGCGCCTGTGTCGCTGAGGTCATCGGTTACCAAACGCCGGCCGACATGACGAATGCGCCGCCGTGGTACGTGGGTCTCGTGAGTTGGAGCGGGCACAGCGTGCCCGTCGTGTCCTTTGAGGGCGCCTTCGGCCAGGCGCTGCCGGCGGTTTCCAGCCGCACCCGCATCGTCGTTTTTCACGCCTCCGGCGGTCACCTGCAACCCGGTTACTTCGGCATGCTGACGCAAGGGTTTCCGCAACTCGTGCGGGTCAACGCCGATGTGGTGCGGCCCGATCCCTCGCGTAGCTTCCCCGAGCGCTCACCCGTCATCTGTCAGGTACGGATGGTCAACGAAACGCCGTTGATTCCGGACTTGGAAAGGCTCGAACAAATGATCGCGGAAGAGACCTCGGTGATGCCCGCCGCCTAGCCGGTGGTGAGTACCACTCGAAAGCGCGCTTTGCCGCTCATCATCCGCTCGTAGGCCTCGGGCGCGCGCTCCAGCGGAAATGTTTCGATCATTGGGCGAATGCCGGAGAGCACGCTGAAGTCCAGGGTGTCCTCCGAATCGGCGGCGGTTCCGGACGGCCAGCCGGCGATGGAGCGTCGAGTCGAAATCAACGCCAACGGCGGGACCTCGATCGGCTGCATCGAAGCGCCCACCACCAGGAGCTTGCCGTCGATGCCGAGTCCGCCGACGGCATCGCTCATCGATTTCGAGTCGGTCACGGTCGCGAGGATCACCCGCGCGCCGCCGAGCTTGCCAAGTTCGGCCGCGACATTCTGCGACGTGCTGTCGATGTAATGGTGCGCGCCCAATTTGCGCGCGAGCGGTTCTTTGTCGGTGCCGCGCGCGACGGCCACGGTATGACAGCCCATCTTGGCGGCGAATTGCACGCCGAGATGACCCAAACCGCCGATGCCGAGCACCGCAACCAGATCGCCCGGTCCCGCGCCGCTGTGGCGCAGCGCGTTAAACGTGGTAATCCCGGCGCACAGCAGCGGCGCCGCTTGCGCCGAGGACAGTTCCTCGGGAACGGCGGCCAGTGCTTCGAAGGGGGCGATCATGTAATCCGCATAGCCGCCGTCGTACGATATACCCGGGATCTGGCCGGTGGCGCAGGTAATGAAATCTCCGCGGCGGCACGAGGCGCAGTGTCCGCAGTGACCGCCGTGCCAGCCGACGCCGACGCGGGCGCCCACCTTCCACTCCGGCACTTGATCTCCCACGGCATCCAATAGACCTACGACTTCGTGGCCGGGCACACGCGGATACTGAATGCCGGGGAAAGCTCCCAGCTTGGTGAACGAATCACTGTGGCACACGCCGCAGGCTTGCACCTTGATACGGACCTGCCGGACGCCCGGAGTGGGTATGTCGCGCTCGACCACTTCGAAGGGGCCGTTCGCGCTCGAGATCTGGACTGCTCGCATGGTGGTCATGCAGGTATTATCGCAGACTACGCGACTATTTGAGGTACCCGTGATGGATGAGATTGCACACTCCTTGGCCGCGGCGCAGCGCAAAGCCGAGACCCTGTTCGCCGAGGTCATCGACAGCGGCATGATCCGGGCCGGACAGCTCGAAAGCGAACTGAGCGCGGAGATTCATGCGCTGGCGCACGCCCGCTTCGGGTTGCGGCGCCACTGGCACAAGCGGGTGGTGCGATCAGGCCCCAATACGCTGCTGACTTACCACGACGACCCGCCAGACCGCCGGATGACCGAGGACGATATCGTGTACTTGGACTTTGGACCGGTATTCGACGCCTGGGAGGCCGATTTCGGCCGAACGTACGCGCTGGGGGCCGATCCCGCAAAACATCGGTTGGTTCAAGATATCGGCGCCGCCTTTCAGCGCGGCAAGGAACTCTATCAAAACACGCCGACATTGACGGCCGGGGCGCTGTATGACTTCGTCGCCGGCCTTGCGCAGCCCGCGGGCTGGGAGTTCGGCGCGCCGACTGCCGGTCATCTGATCGGGCATTTTCCACATGAACATGCGCCAGGGGCCCCGCAGCGGTTCTCAATCCGGCATGGCAATGATGTTTCGCTGCGTGAACCCGATGACAACGGCAGGTTGCGCCATTGGATTCTGGAGATTCACTTCATCGACCGGGCCAGACAGATCGGCGGCTTTTACGAGGAATTGCTGACCGTGAATACCTCGACACAGTGATGTTGAGCGGTTGGTTTGGTCTTCGCCCTCGCCGGCAAATTTTTGTACCGATCAACATCAGGCGCCCAAGGCCCCTAAGTCCTCTGAACCGGTCAATATCACTGAGCCGAGGAACCGATCAATCGCACCTCGCGCTGCGCGCACGGAATGGCGATGCCGCGCCGCTGTAAGTCCTCCAGCAGCGACAAATTCAGTTCGCCTTCGACGGCCACGTAATCGGTCACGGCCACCCAGGGTTTGATCGTGATGCGCACGGCGGATTCACTGAGCTCCACTACCTGGATCACGGGGCTCGGGTCCGCCAGCACGCGGGGATTGGCCTGCACGAGATCACGAATCGCGCCAAGGGCGACGGTGAGATTGCTGGCATAGGCGATGCCCACTTGGATCTCGGACTGGCGGATGCGGCCGTAGTTGTGCAGGATTTCGCCGACGATCTTGCGATTGGGCACGATGATGCGCGAGCGGTCGGCATGGGTGAGGGCCGTATTGAACAGCGCGATCGCATCCACGCGGCCCTCGACGCCGGCGATGGCGACGTATTCGCCGACACGGTACGGTTTGGTGAAAATAATGGTGAGGCCGGCGACCATGTTGCTCAACACGCCCTGAGTGGCGAGGGCGATGCCGGCGCCGGCAACGCCCAAGCCCGCGATCAGCGGCAACAGCTGCACGCCGAGATTTTGCAACGCCATGATGGCGAACAGTCCCACTACCAGCACGCGCGCGACGCGTGTCAGGAGTTGGCGCACCGGCGGTTCGAGGTCGAAGCGCTGCAAACCGCGGTCGGCGGCGCGCGCGATCCAGCCGGCGACCAGGACGCCGGCCACCATGATGAGTATCGCCACGAGCAGCTTTGGCCCGAAGCGGATGGCAAGATCGATCAACGTGCTCTTGGCTTGCGTCAACGTGCTTAGCTGTTGGTTCATTGGTTCCCCCTGGTATCCGTTTGCATATCGCCGAATCGGCTTTGCAGCCATGTCAGTGCCGCGATGGCCGCGGTCTCGGTCCGCAAGATTCTTGGCCCGAGGCCGGCGCGGAAAAATCCCGACACCCGGAAGGCCTCGAGCTCATCCGCTGCAAAGCCGCCTTCCGGACCAATCGCTATTTCCGCGGCACCGACTGTGCTGTGGCAAGGGTCGGTCGTGCCGCCCCCCGCCGCGGCTAGATGCCGTCCGCCGTTCGTTGCGGCGTCCCGCGGCTCGAACACCAGCCGCGGCGCCGAGCTTGGCGTTAAATCTCCCAAGTAGTTGAGCAGAGGCCGCGGCATCTCGACGACGGGCAGGCGATTGCGGCCGCATTGCTCGCATGCGCTGACCGTCACGGCACGCCAGTGGCCTGCTTTCGATTCCGCTTGAGAGGGGTCGAGCCGAACCACACTGCGTTGACTTAAGACCGGTACGATGCGCGCGACGCCGAGTTCCGTCGCCTTCTGCACGATGAAATCCATCCGATCGCCGCGCGGCACGCACTGTACCAGTGTCACCGCGAACGGCGACTCTCGGTCCACCGGCCGGCCGTCGCCGACCGATGCAAAGACACGTGAGCCGCGCACCGCCTCGATGGCACCACTGAATTCCCGTCCGTCGCCGTTGAATAAAACCAATTCATCGCCGCCACGGGCGCGCAATACCTTCGCCAGGTGCGATGCGGTCTCGCGCGGCAATTCAATCGTTCCGCCCGGGCTCAAGGCGGAGTCGACATACACGCGGGTCAATCGCACGTCGCGAGCTCGATCCCGTCGGCCGCGACTTGCAGCATCAAGTCCATGTCCGCCTCATCGACGATATAGGGCGGCATGAAGTACACGACGTTGCCGATCGGACGCAGCAGCACGCCTTTTTGCAGCGCGTAGCGGTAGATGCGCTGGCCGCGCCGTTCGGTCCACGGGTAGGGCTCGCGGCTGCGCTTGTCCTTGACGAACTCGGCGGCGAGAATCATGCCGCACTGCCTGACTTCCGCAACATGCGGATGATCTTCGAGCGCGCGCGCGCGGCCGCCGAGATAAGCGGCCTTCGCGCGATTGCTTTCGATCGTATGGTCGGTGGCGAATATATCGAGTGTCGCCAGCGCGGCCGCGCAAGCCAGGGGATTGCCGGTGTAGCTGTGGGAGTGCAGGAAAGCGGTCAACTTCGTATAGTCGTCGTAGAACGCGGCATAGGTATCTTCCGTGGTCAATACCGCCGACAGCGGGAGGTAGCCTCCCGTCAGGCCCTTCGACACGCACATGAAGTCAGGCGATATCCCTGCCTGCTCGCAGGCGAACAGCGTTCCGGTGCGCCCAAAACCGACGGCGATCTCATCCGCGATCAAATGCACGCCGTAACGCGTGCAGGCATCGCGCAGCCGGGTCAGGTACACCGGATGATACATGCGCATACCGCCAGCGCATTGCACCAGGGGCTCGACGATGACCGCCGCGATCTCAGCGGCGCGCGTGGCCAGCACTTGCTCCATGAGCTCGAACCGGCGCAATGAGTACGATTCCCACGACTCGCCGGTTTCGCGGTGGTAACAGTCCGGCGACGGTACCGTGAGAACGTCCATCAACAGCGGCATGTACAGATTCTTGTACAGATCGACATTGCCGACCGCCAAGGCGCCGAGCGTCTCGCCGTGGTAGCTGTTCGCCAGAGTCACGAAACGCGTCTTGCGCGGCTTTCCGCGGTTGTGCCAGTAGTGGAAACTCATCTTGAGCGCGACTTCCACCGCGGCGGAGCCATTGTCCGCGAAGAAACAGCGGGTCAAGCGCGGCGGCGCCAAAGCGACCAGCTGCTCGGCGAGCCGTACCGCCGGTTCGTGAGTCAGTCCGGCGAAGATCACGTGTTCGAGCTGGGTTAATTGTTCCTTGAGGGCCGCGTTGATGCGCGGATTGGCGTGTCCGAACAAGTTGACCCACCAGGAACTCACGGCGTCCAGGTAGCGCTTGCCGTCGAAGTCCTCGAGCCAGGCGCCGGCGCCGCGCCGGATGGGGATCATCGGCAGCGTCTCGTGATCCTTCATCTGCGTGCAGGGGTGCCACACCACACGCAGATCGCGGGCGGTCATCGAGGCGGAATCGGCAATGCTTTCGGGAATGATGTTCATATGCACGGAATTGTCGCATATGCTAATGCCGATATCGGCAACCCCAGGATATGGAATTGCAAGTCGACCTTACGAGCGGGCTGATGCGCGGCGCCGGGCAAATCGCCTCACCCAATTGCGATCCGCGGCCGCCCGGGGTGATGGCGGATTTAATCGTGGTACATGGCATCAGTTTGCCGCCCGGTGATTTCGGCGGCCCGTGGATAGACCGTCTGTTCACCAACTCCTTGCCGGCCGATCGGCATCCCTACTTCGCCACCATCGCTGCACGGCGGGTGTCCTCGCACTTGCTGATAAGGCGTGGCGGCGAACTGATTCAATACGTGAAGTTCACGGACCGGGCCTGGCATGCGGGCATGTCCAGCTACTGCGGCCGCGAAGCCTGCAACGATTTCTCGATCGGCGTGGAGCTCGAAGGCACCGACGAATTGCCCTACGATCCGGCGCAGTACGCCGCGCTTGCCGAGGTGGTGGCTGCGCTGTGCGCCGCCTACCCGAATTTATCCGCGCAGCGCCTGGTGGGTCACAGCGACATCGCGCCCGGCCGTAAAACGGATCCCGGCCCGGCGTTCGATTGGCCGCTCGCGCGCCGCGTGATCGCCGCCGCCTGCCGCGGCACTGCACCTCCCCGATAACCGCCTTAGGTTCGGTCGGCGATGCCGCTCACGACGCCGGGTACCCCCGATTTTCGGCACAACGTGAGCCGCGTCACGCTTTAGCCGTTAGAATTTTCCAGGTGATCCCGACACTTTTCCCGGGCAAAGCCGACACTTAACTGAGGCTTTGAATCCGTACTTGTTGTGCGACCCGGAGGGCAATTGATTCGTTGGTTCGCGGACCTCCCCATCGAACGCAAGTTGCGCGTGGTCATTACCCTGCCCGCGATAGCCGCATTCGGTATCGCCATGCTCCTGCATGTGACCACCAATCTGCTGCACTTGCGCGACGATTTGCAGTGGTGCGCCGCGCGCATCGCGCGCGTCAACGGCGCGGACACAGTGGCGGCCATGCGCGCCGGCGACCACAAGGCGGCGCTCGCGGCCATGCGGGGCTTGCACGACGAGTGGCTGGTGGGCGACGCGCAGGTCGTGTTGCCGAACGGCCAGGCGCTAGCCAGCTATCGCCGTGCCCAGAACGACGTACATTTGGAAGCGGCCACCGCGCAGCGTCCGGCCACGGCAACCCACGGATTGACGGCCGGCGATCCGCAACATCCGGCGTTGTCCCTGCGCGCGGGGCACTTCCATATCACCGCGACCATCATGCACGACGGCCAGCTGCAAGGGTTCGTGCGCATTGTCGTGCCCTTCAGCGTGCTGTATCCGGATTGGCGCGGCTATTTGTTAATCACGCTGGCGGCGATCGCGGCCGCGATGTTCACCTCCTACTGGCTCGCAGCGCGGCTGCAACATCAAATATCCGGCCCCATCGTCAACCTGGCGCACACCATGAAGCGCGTGTCCGCCGAGGAGGACTACACGCTGCGCGTGGAGCGCAGTTCTCAAGATGAAATCGGCTCGCTCATCGACGGCTTCAATCAAATGCTCGGTCAAATCCGGCATCGCGACTCGCGCCTGGAGAAGTACCGTCAATTCCTCGAGCAACAAGTCGAGGAGCGCACGATAAACCTGGGGAATACCAATCTGGAGCTGAAGCTTGCGGTCGGCGAAGCAACGCGGGCCAAGGAGGCGGCGGAGCGTGCCAGCAGCGCCAAGAGCGAATTTCTGGCGCGCATGAGTCACGAGATTCGCACTCCGATGAACGGCGTCATGGGCATGTCCGAACTGCTGCGCGGAACGCAGCTCACTCCACGCCAGCGGCGGCTTTCAGAGACCATCTCCCATTCCGCCGAGGCGCTGCTGCAGATCATCAACGATATTCTGGATTTCTCGAAGGTCGAGGCCGGTAAGCTCAAGCTGGAGCGCATCGAGTTCGGCCTACGCGAGACGGTGGAAGAGACCATCGAGATCTTTGCCGCGCGGGCCCACGCCAAGGGACTTGAATTGGTCTGCGCCGTCGAACTCGATGTGCCCACCACGGTGTGCAGCGATCCCATGCGGCTGCGGCAGGTTCTGATCAACTTGGTGGGCAATGCCATCAAATTCACGGAGTCAGGGGAGGTCATGGTGCGGGTGCGGACCGCCGGTGAGGACGGACTACTGCGCTTCGAGGTCAGCGACACCGGCATCGGTATTGCCGCGGATGCCCAGGGGCAAATATTCAACGCCTTCAGCCAGGCCGATTCGTTCACCAGCCGTACCTATGGCGGCACAGGGCTGGGGCTCGCGATTTGCCGTGAACTCGCCACATTGATGGGCGGCGCAATCGGCGTTCACAGCGAACCGGATCGCGGCTCGACGTTCTGGTTCGAGGTGCCCTTAGAGCCCGTGTCACAGGCGACGCCGACCCTCACGCGTCTGCCGCGACTGACTCTCGCCGGTCTGCGTGCGTTGATCATCGATGACAATGCCAGCAACCGCGAGATCCTGCAGCAGCATTTGCAGTCATGGGGTGTCGAGGCCGTTGCCGTCCAAAGCGGCGATGCAGCGCTCGGCGCATTGAATGACAACGAGGCTACACCGTTCGACTTGGCGCTGATGGACGATCAAATGCCCGGAATGGACGGCGTGCAATTGGCAAAGCGCATTCGGCAAGACCCTCGTTGGCCGTCACTGCGGCTCATCATGCTGAGCTCTCGTGACGATCAGGATGGCGGCGTCGATGGCGTTCCGCTGTTCGCCGCCGTCCTCACCAAGCCGCTGCGCCGCGCGCAGATTTTCAGCTGCCTGACCCGCGTCATGACTTTGCCGGCGGACGCGACGATGCCGGATCGGGAACTGGGCGCGGCGACCACGGAAACGGCGGCGACTGCGCCGAAAATTCTGCTGGTCGAGGACAATGCGGTGAACCGGGAGGTGGCCATCGGCATGCTGGAAGGTCTGGGCTGCGCAATCCATGCCGCGGAAAATGGCTGGCTGGCCATTGAGGCCATGAATGCCGCAGCGTACGACGCGGTGTTGATGGACTGTCAAATGCCGGTGATGGATGGCTTGACGGCGACCGCCGAGATCAGGCGGCGCGAACAGAACTACGGCGGCGCGCGGGTGCCCATCATCGCGTTGACCGCGAACGCCATGGAAGGAGACCGGGAGCGTTATCTGGCTGCGGGCATGGATGATTTCCTCTGCAAGCCGTTTACGCAGGCGCAGCTGGCGACGCTGCTCAAACGCTGGCTGGCGCTGCACGCGCTGTCCGAGGCCGACCGTCACGAATCCTCGCGAGCGCCGCTGATCGACGCGGGGGTGCTGCGCAATATCGCCGCACTGGCGCGGCCGGCGCTGCTCAACTCCATGATCGATCTGTATATGGAACATTCACCGGCGCTGATCACGGCCATTGAAGGCGCCGCGACGGGCATGCAGGCGGACGCCCTGTCGGCCGCTGTGCACACGCTCAAATCCAGCACGGCGAATTTGGGCGGCATCCGCCTGGCCGCGGTGGCCAAAGAATGCGAGGCATTGGTGCGCGCCGGCGGAGTCGCGCGCGCCGCGCCGCTCGTGCAGAGAATACGCAGAGAGTATCAAGAGTTTTGCACCGCCCTGACACGCGAACGATCGCCCAGTGCGGCCTAAACCCAAAGGAAGCGATGAACACGATTAAAGACCATGCGGCAACGCCGGCAACGGTGCTGGTCGTCGACGACGATCCGGGTGCGAGGCTGTTGGTCGGCACCGCTTTGGAATTGGCCGGTTTTCGCGTCACCACGGCCGTTGACGGCGCCGCTGCCCTAAGCGAGTTTCGCTCCCAGGCCGCGGACTGCGTGGTGCTCGACGTGGTCATGCCGGGCATGAGCGGGTTCGACGTATGCAGTGCGTTGCGGGCGCTACCGGATTGCCGCCACGTGCCGATTTTGATGCAGACCAGCCTCGATGACATGGAGTCGGTCAATCGTGCCTATAACGCCGGCGCCACCGATTTTTCGTCCAAAGGCATCAATCCCATGCTGCTGGCGCAACGCGTCAAATTTCTGGTGCGTGCCAAGCAGACCCAGGATCAATTGCGCGAGAGCGAGGCGCGAGTGCGCTATCTTGCCTACTACGACCCGCTCACGGCGCTGCCCAACCGGCAACGCTTGCTGCAAATACTGGAAGAGCAGGTGGCATGGGCGTTGCCGCGGCAACGCGGGCTTGCCGTGCTGATGCTCGATGTCGACAACTTCTCGCGCATCAACGACACGCAGGGGCAGGCGGTCGGCGATGTGCTGTTGAAGGAAGTCGCACATCGCTTGCAATACTGCCTGCGCGATACCCAACGTTCATTGGATCAAATGGACGACGCGGACAACAAGGACATCACCAACTGGGTGGCGCGAACGGGCGGCGACGAATTCACCCTGGCGCTGCCGGGGATTTCGACCGCCGATGCGGCGCAGATCGTGGCGCGCCGCGTGCAGTCTGCCTTGGCGCGGCCATTCGTATTCGCGCAGCAGGAAATACCGCTGTCGGCCACCATGGGCATCAGTCTATTCCCGGGCGATGCGGACACGGCGGAGGCGCTCATCAAGAATGCCGACGCCGCCATGCATCACGGCAGAAAGGCGGGCCAGGGAGCGCTCGAGTTTTTCAAGAAATCGATCAGCACACGGGCCGCCAAGAACCTGTCCATGGAGGCCGACTTGCGCAAGGCGCTGGAGCGCGACGAGTTCACGTTGAACTATCAACCGCGTCTGGCGCTTGAGGATTTGCGCGTCGATGCGGTCGAGGCACTGCTGCGCTGGACGCATCCGCAACGCGGCCTGGTTTCACCGGATGAGTTCATCCCGCTGGCGGAGCGGAGCGGGCTGATCGTCGAAATCGGCGACTGGGTGTTGCACGAGGCCTGCGCCCAAGTGCGCCGCTGGCGCGATGCCGGCGGACCTGGTTGGCAGGTGGCGGTGAATGTGTCAGGCGTGCAATTTCGCGACGGCAGCCTGGTACCGCGAGTATCGCATGCCATCGATGCCGCCGGGATCGAATCGCGCATGATCGAACTGGAATTCACCGAGGGTGCCTTGATCGAATATTCGAGCGTGGTCAGCAAGGCGGTGAAATCGCTAAAGACTCTGGGAGTCGCCACAGCGCTGGATGATTTCGGGACGGGCTACAGCTCGCTGTCCTATCTGCGACACTTTCCGATCGACACCTTGAAGATCGATCGGGCGTTCGTGCGCGACATCGCTTCGAAGAGCGGCGGCAACGCGCCGCTGGTCGACGCCATCATTGCGATGGCCAAGAGTCTGGGGCTGGCGACCGTGGCCGAGGGCGTGGAAACCGAAGCACAGTGGCAGTATCTCAAAACCCGGAACGCCGATCAGGTGCAGGGATTCCTGTTCTGCCGGCCGTTGGCCATCGCCGATTTGGAGCATTGGCACGCGGACTGGCTGCACTCGAATCTACTGCATGCGTCGAGCGTGGCTTAAGCTGAGCCGTCGCTTAGCGAAGGTAAGAGTCGGCTGACTGCCGATGACACCATCCGGGAATGGTTTCCGGCTGCAGACGCGAGCACAGTTCCTTGCACGTTATGGCCGGGCCGGCTTTGGGCTCGGGGGCCGACAAATAGAAAGCATAAGGAGTTAAAAATCATGGGTCGTGGAATTCTACTTTGGATGCTGGGCGTTCCCCTTCCGATCATTCTTCTGCTGGCGATGTGCTCGCACCATTGATTGGGGAATAAAATGGCACAAACATTCGAAACGCGCACAGATCCCGGGGCTGCGGGGTTGCCGGCGGCTGCGACGAAATCCGCAGCGTCGTGGTCCGCGATCATCGCCGGAGCGTTCGTTGCAGCCTCCGTAACGCTCATCCTGGTTGCGCTGGGTTCGGGCTTAGGTTTCGCGGCCGTCTCTCCCTGGCCGAACCATGGCGCCTCGGCGACGACTTTCGCCGTCACAACGGCGATCTGGCTCATCATTATGCAGTGGCTGTCTGCAGGACTCGGTGGTTACATTGCCGGCCGGTTGCGCACGCGTTGGATCGGCACGCATACCCACGAAGTGTTCTTTCGGGACACGGCGCACGGCTTGGTGACGTGGGCGGTTTCGACGGTGCTGGTCGCGGCCGTTCTCGCATCGTCTATTTCGTCGATGGTGGGCGGCGGCCTG
>DATCDX010000125.1:0-3885 GCA_036510475.1 Steroidobacteraceae bacterium | reverse complement strand
TGATCAGACGGCCGGTCGTGGTCTCACCCGTGAAGGCGACTTTATTAATCCGAGGGTTGGACGCAAGCGGCTTGCCGGCTTCGAGCCCGAAGCCGTTGATGATGTTCAATACGCCCGCGGGTAGAAGATCCTGTACGAGCTCGGCGAGCACCAGCAGCGACATGGGTGTCTGCTCGGCCGGCTTGATGATGACGGCATTGCCTGCCGCCAGCGCCGGAGCCAATTTCCATGCCGCCATCAAGATGGGAAAATTCCACGGAATGATCTGCGCCACCACCCCGAGCGGCTCATGGTAGTGGTATGCCACGGTGTCGTGGTCGAGCTCACCGAGTGATCCCTCTTGGGCGCGCACGCAGCTGGCGAAATAGCGGAAGTGATCGACCGCCAGCGGCAGATCGGCAAGATTGGTTTCACGGATCGGCTTACCATTATCATAAGTCTCGACGGCCGCAAGGAACGGCAGATACTGTTCCATGCGGTCTGCCATTCGATTGAGGACACCGGCCCGCTCCGCTACCGCGGTTCGTCCCCACTTTTCCGCGGCGGCATGCGCCGCATCGACGGCGCGTTCGACATCCTCTGCCTGCGAGCGCGCGATGTGACAGATCACCTGACCGGTGGTCGGCGATATATTTTCGAAATAGCCGCCCTTCGCGGGCGCGACCCATTTGCCGCCGATAAAGTTCTCGTAACGGGCACGCAGCGGAATCCTACGTTCGATGGTCTTAAGATGTGCCGCGAACGAACTGCTTTCGCGAATCGAGGCCGTATCGAGAGTGGAACTCTCGGGGCGAACTTGGGCAGAACACATGGTCATTCTCCTTCGGCTGGGTTGGACTCGACGCGCTTTGGCGTCCGCTGTATCTTTCGCAGACTACTCGCGTACGGCGGGGTTCCATAGCGCGCCGTGAAATCGTCGGTAGCGAGGCACAAATTGCTGCAGCGCGAATTCGCGCTTTCCACGCCCACCCGCCCGCCGCATCGCGCTGTGTCATGGCTGTGTCACTCCGCGTCACGATTCTGCGGCGTCGCTCACCGGCAGCGATAAACAGAACACCGCGCCCTGCCCTTCGACGCTCTCGACCCAGGCGCGCCCACGATGCTTTTCGGTCACCACCCGCACGAAGGCAAGGCCTAGACCCGCACCGCCCGGATCCGCGCCGGCCCGGTGCAATCCGCGTGAAAAGCGCTGGAACAGCGATGCCGCGCTCTCGGCCGCAATCCCGGGGCCGCGGTCTATCACCCTCACAGTGGCTTCGCCGGCGCCGCGCAGGCATTCCAGGTGTATCTGGGTCGCGGGCGGTGAGAACTTCACGGCGTTGCTCAGCAGATTGACAATGCCCCGCGCCAGCATCTGCCGATCGCCACGCACGATCACGGACTCCTCCGGCACCGTCGTGATCACTGTATTGCCGCGCGCCTGAGCCGATGCCCACACCTCGTCGTACGCATCCTGCACCGCATCTCGCAAGTCAAAGACGTCGAACGCACGCGGGTCCGTGGATTCGGCGCGTGCCAGCGAGACAAATCCGTCGACCAAGGTCAAGAGTCGCTGTGCCAGAAGATCGAGCCGCTGCGACAGCTCGAGCGGCGGCAACGCACGACGCGGATCACGCTGCAATCGCGCAAGCCCGAGAAGCGACGACGCAGGGCTCTTCATATCATGCGAGAGGAATCGCAACACATCGTCGCGCTCACGTTGCGCAGCGCGCAATTCCGTAATGTCGGCGAAGGCGATAATGGTGCCGACGCGGCCCTTGGCGCTGTCGCAGAAGGGCGCGGCGCGGATCAGTACCTGGCGGCCGGCATGCTCCAGCGCCGCCTCGAGCGTGCAAGGCGCGGTCGCGGCGAGTGCGGCAAAGCGCAGCGAGTCGCTGCCCACCCTCGCGAACAGCTGTTCATCGACGGTGGTTTCCTCGAGCGCCTGTGCGTCGGGTGCACCGAACAACGCGGCCGCGGCCGCATTCGCCAGGACGATGCTGCCGCCCTCATCGGCCAGCAGCGTCGCATCGGGAAGATTGCTGATGGTGTCGGCAAACAGACGACGGACGCTACGCAGCCGGGCGGTGGACTGGCGGAGCAATTCCATGCGCTGCTCCACAAAATCAATTGGCGGCAGCGAATGACCGGGCGCGGGCGCGCCGATGCGCAAGGGAAAGCGTTCGCTCGCCAGCAACTTGAATTCCCTTTCGAGGAATTCCTGCGTCGCCTCCAGTCGGCGCCAGCTCCAGAGCGGATAAATGACCACCAGCGACGCCAGCGACGCGCAAGGCGGCCACCACCAACCGGCAAGCCGCAATGCCAGCACGCTGGCGCATGCGGTGCCGAAGCCGATCAAGGCCACCATAATCAACGACCATCGCGGCGCCAGCAGCAGCAGCGCAAGCGCCGCCAACACGATGGGAATGAGCCCAAGCAGCGTGGCGGCCCACGAGGACAGCGGCCGTATCGCCGTTGCACTGCGCAGCGCCTGCACTACGTTGGCCGTGATCTCGACACCGGGCATGGCGCGTCCCTCGCCCGATCGCGGCGTGGAGTACGCATCGCCGATACCCTGCGCGGTGGCACCGACCAACACGAGCTTGCCGCGTATCGCGGAATCGGGCACCGATCCACGCAGCACATCGGCATAGGACACTTGCGAAAAATGGCCCGGCGGCCCCAGAAACGGAATCAATATTCGATAATCGCGCACCCAGACGTGGGGCGCGTGCGCCAAATCGGGATTACGCGCGCCACGCAGGGAAATCGGCGCCGCAGCCGCGACACTGTCGAGCAGCGCCACCGCGAAATGCACTCGGTTCGGCCTGCCGATGCCTTCACGCAAGAACACGCTGCGGACCATGCCGTCGCGGTCGAGTTCCAGATTCACGTGACCGATGCCTGCGGCGGCCCGCGCCAGTATCGGGATCGGCATTCGTTCGCGGATCGCTCTGCCGGGCGCGGGCATTTCCACCATCATGGGCAGGACGGTCGGCGGTCCGCGCGTCATGGCGGCCGCCAACGCGGCGTCGCCCAGCGGATTTTCCAGATCAGGTTCGGTCAGCAAAAAATCCAACGCGACGGCCTTGGCGCCGAGCGCTCGCAGACGATCGAGCAATGCCGCATGCACGGCGCGGTGCCAGGGCCAGCGGCCGAGCTCCGCGATGCTCTGATCGTCCACGGCGACGATGACCAGGTCACTAGGTGCCGGTCCCGTCGGCAGCGCCGCGTCGTACAACGAGAGATCGAAGCGCCAAAAGACTTTGGACACACCGGCCAGAGCCGTCACCGCCAGCAGCACCGCCAACATCCAACCCCACTGCCGTACCACCGGGTGACGCCAACGCGCCTCCTTCATAGCAGCAGCGGTAACAGCAGAGTGAGCGGCGCAGCGATCTTGACCCACAACGGGATGTGCACAACCGGCGTCGGCACCGTCGCTCGCTGCGCATAGGACTCGGTTGCGCTCCAAGGACCGGCCTCACCTCGGGCGTTGACGCTCGCCACCCGCCAAAAATACAGTCCGGGCTGCATGTCGTCCAACTCAACGAAAGCGGCATCGAGTGGCTTGCGCTCGATCATGGGGAGCGAAAACTTCGAATCACGTGCAACTTGCAGGGCGTAACGTGCGCCCGACCCGGCACCGGCCCATTCAAATCGGGCATGCGTACCCGTTACGGGGGTCGAGGCGGTGGGCGCCACCGGCAGTGGTGGCTCCGGCAGCACATGTTGTGTGAACCGCCCCACCGCATCCCTACCCTCGATGCCGAAGCCATCGATCGCTCGTACTCGCAGCCAATAGTCTCCATCGGGCAGATCGGCAATGTCCGCCACCGGCTGCGTGGTTACGGCATCAGCCGAAATGGCGTGAAACTCGTCATCCGGTGACACCTGCACGCGGTA
>DATCDX010000124.1:0-7800 GCA_036510475.1 Steroidobacteraceae bacterium | reverse complement strand
TGGTTCAAGAAACCCCTCGATGGAGATGCTCCCATGCTGAACACCAATTCCGGCGGCCGTGGTCCAGGGCCCGAACCCTCGATTACCCGCCCCGAACCGCGGGAGCCCCGAATTGAACCGCGTTCACCGCTAGCGCGTGCGACGGAGCCGCGCTTAGGTGAGGCGCGCGCGAGCGAGCCCAGAGTAGCCGAGCCG
This sequence comes from Steroidobacteraceae bacterium, assembly GCA_036510475.1. Taxonomy (GTDB): domain Bacteria; phylum Pseudomonadota; class Gammaproteobacteria; order Steroidobacterales; family Steroidobacteraceae; genus Bog-1198. The sequence continues at coordinate 7,605 of DATCDX010000124.1, read as the reverse complement.
CGTGTGGCTGAGTCGCGTGTTGCCGAAGCGCGAGTGGCCGATGTCCGTGGCGCTGACGTGCGCGGCGCCGAAGTGCGTGTGGCCGAAGCGCGAACCGCCGAGATTCGCGCTCCCGAGTCGCGCGCTTCCGTTCTGGGCCCTGGCCTGCGCTTTCGTGGTGAATTGTCGGCACAAGAGGATTTAATCATTCAGGGCACCGTCGAGGGTTCGATCACCCACACACAGAGTTTGACCGTGGGCACTGATGGCTCGATGAAGGGCGACATTCGCGCGAAGGTCATCGTCATCGACGGCAAAGTCGAAGGCGATCTTTACGCCACCGAATCGGTGAGTATTCGCGCGACCGCCAAGGTCAAGGGCAATGTGTTCGCGCCGCGCGTGGGTATTACCGAAGGCGCATTGTTTCAAGGGCAAATCGACATGCAGCCAACCGGCGCCGCGGTCCAAGAACACAGCGCGCGACTGCGCCAGGCCGCCATGGCGGCGCCTCTCGATGGACCGGCGGTCGAACAAATGTTGGGTGCGAGTCAGGGCAACGCGCGTTAGGGCAGAAAAAGCGCGGGATCGACCCAGACACGATTCAGGCTAAGGGCCCAGTGCAGATGCGGGCCGGTTGCGCGTCCCGTCATGCCGACGGCGCCGATCCGTGCACCGGCTGCGACGCGTTGTCCGATCTTCACGTCGATGGCGCTCAAGTGACAGTACATGCTGATCAGACCGCGGCCATGGTCGATCAATACCGTATTGCCGGTAAAAAAGTACGTCCCCGTGTCGACCACCGTACCCGAAATCGGCGCGCGCACCGGCGTGCCGCTAGTGGCCGCGATGTCCATGCCGCTGTGCGGGTTGCGTGCTTCGCCGTTGAATATGCGGCGCATCCCGAAGGAGCTGCTGCGTCTTCCCGGCACCGGCTGCGCAAAGCGCAATGCCTCGGGTGGTGCATCGGTCCAGTGGCTCAACGCGCGTTCGAGGGTGGCATGTTCGCGCGTCACCCGTTCGAGATCCGCATGCGACAGATTCACCTGTCGCGGCGCCACGTTGAGTGATTGGCTGGCGTAGCGTTTGCTGCCCACGCTGAATTCGATTTCCCGGCGATCGTCGGCGGCGTGCACGGTGACGCGTCGCGGGGCTATCGGCGCCGACAAGGGAATGCCGACCACCGCGACCCAGTCTGCGCCGTCTTTGATCACCAGGACACGATTGCCGTCGGCGTCGACGTAGGGCACGGCATCGCCGGTCGCATTCAACCGGATGATTTTCACGCCGCCCGGTACGGCGCTTTCACGCGGTAGTTCCAAGGCGAATGCCGGCGTGGGAACGAGGCTCAAGAGCGTGAGGACGAGCGTGACTGCGGCGGCCGCGAGTGCGAGCGCGGCCGGGGCTGGCGCCGGGGCGTGAATCGCCAGACGGCTGCGGACAATCTTGCGGTTCACGATGCGGCCTCGACCTTGGCGCGAACTGTGCCGTGCGCGAGCCGTGCTTCGATGATGGCACCGGGTTTTGCCGCGGCGGCGTTGCGTAGAATTTCGCCGCCTTCGATGCTGACGATGGCGTAGCCGCGCTCCAATGTGGCGAGCGGACTCACGGCATTGAGAGTACGCATGAGGGGCAGCAGCCGCGCGCGCGCGTGCCGCAAGCGTTCGAGTGTGGCAGCCCGCAATCGGGCGGATAGCGCCGCGTAATGTACAGCGGCCCCCTGCACCCGCGCTAAGGGACTTGCCTGCCAGAGCCGGCTTCGATGCTCGCCAAGCGTCGACTTAGCATCACTGAGGACTTGCCGCAGGGCACGGGACATCCGCTGTTCCAACTCGTCGAGGCGCTGCGATTGCTGCGCTACTCGTGCCGCGGGACTCACCAATGCCGCGCGCCCGGTGAGCCAGTGCAGCCGCTCGCGGTGTGCATCGAGGCGGCGCAGTATGCCGCGTTGCAGGCGCGTGCTCCATCGCCGCAGGGATGCGAGCCATTCCTCAGCGTCGGGAACCACGATTTCCGCGGCGGCGGAGGGTGTGGGCGCGCGCACATCGGCGACAAAGTCCGCAATGGTGAAGTCGACCTCGTGACCGATGCCGCTGACCACGGGAATGGGAGAGGCGACGATAGCGCGTGCCAAGGCTTCGTCGTTGAATGCCCACAGATCTTCCAGCGAGCCGCCGCCGCGCGCCAATATGAGCACATCGCACTCGGCGCGCCGGCCGGCCATACGAAGCGCGGCGATGATTTCGGCCGCGGCTTGTGCGCCTTGCACGGGAACCGGATAGATCAGCACGGAAACCGCCGCAAAGCGCCGCGCCAGCACATGCAGGATGTCGCGAATCGCCGCGCCGGTGGGTGATGTAATCACGCCGATGCGCTTGGGCAGGATGGGGAGCGGACGCTTGCGTTCCGGCGCGAACAGTCCCTCGGCGGTAAGCTTGGCCGCCAGCTCCTCGAACTGCCGTTTCAAGGCGCCGAGCCCCGCGTCCTCCATGTGATCGACGATGAGCTGGTACTCGCCGCGCGGCTCGTAAAGACCGATGCGGGCCCGCACCAACACTTTCTGGCCATCCCGCGCCGTGAAGGCACACAGCATATTTCGCTGCCGGAACATGGCGCAGCGGACCTGCGCGCCTAAGTCTTTGAGCGAAAAATACCAGTGGCCGGAGCTGGGCCTTGCGAAGTTGGAGATTTCCGCCTCCAGCCACAGGCTGCCGAAGCCGCGTTCCAGCAGGACTCTGACCTCGCGATTGAGGCGCGATACGCTATAAACGTCGCGCTCGGGGCGAGCTCCCGGAGAGGCGGTATCGGCTGTTTCCATGGGCAAATGATAGCGGTTTACCGCGCAGCGGGTGCAAGGTACAATGCGCCGCCTCTTAGATGAACCTGCGTGACGCCCCCTATGCGTATTCTTGAAGAGGCACTCACATTCGATGACGTGCTGCTGGTGCCGGCATATTCCGAAGTTCTGCCCCGCGAAGTCTCGTTGGCCAGCCAGTTAACCCGTACCATCCGCCTTAATCTGCCGGTGGTGTCCGCAGCGATGGATACCGTCACCGAGGCCCGCCTGGCCATTACCATGGCCCAAGAGGGCGGCATCGGCATCATCCATAAGAACATGTCCATCGACAACCAGGCGCGTCAGGTCGATCGCGTCAAGAAGTTCGAAAGCGGCGTGATCAGTGATCCGATCACGGTGAAGCCGGATATGACGATCCGCCAGGTCATTGAACTAACCCGCGCGAAGAATATCTCCGGCGTGCCGGTGGTGCTCGGCACCAAGGTGGTCGGCATCGTGACCCATCGCGACCTGCGCTTTGAGACCAAACTCGATGCGCCGGTTTCATCCGTGATGACGCCGAAGGAGCGCTTGATCACCGTGCGCGAGAATGCGCCGAAGGATGAGGTGCTGGCGCTGCTGCACAAGCACCGCATCGAAAAGGTGCTGGTGATCGCCGGTGACCATGAGCTCAAAGGCATGATCACGGTGAAGGATTTTCAGAAGGCCACGGAATTCCCGAACGCCTGCAAGGATGCCGTGGGGAGTCTGCGCGTCGGCGCGGCGGTGGGAACGGCGCCCGACACCCTGGACCGGGTCGGCGCACTGCGCGCCGCGGGTGTGGACGTCGTCGTCGTCGACACCTCGCACGGCCATTCGCGCGGCGTGTTGGAGACAGTGGCGAAAATCAAGGCGAGGTATCCCGATATACAGGTGATCGGCGGCAATATCGTGACCGCCGAGGCGGCGCTCGATCTCGTGAAGCGCGGCGCCGATGGCGTCAAGGTGGGCATCGGGCCAGGCTCGATCTGCACGACGCGCATCATAGCGGGCGTCGGCGTGCCGCAGATCAGCGCGATTGCGGGGGTGGCGAAGGCGCTCGAGGGCACGGGTGTGCCGGTGATCGGCGACGGCGGCATCCGCTATTCCGGCGATATCGCCAAGGCGCTGGCGGCGGGCGCGCATTGCGTCATGATCGGCGGCCTATTCGCAGGCACCGAAGAATCTCCCGGGGACGTGGAGCTCTATCAAGGCGGTTCCTACAAGGCGTATCGCGGCATGGGCTCATTGGGCGCCATGGCCCAGACGCATGGTTCCAGCGACCGCTATTTCCAAGACACCACCACGGAGCTGGAGAAACTAGTGCCGGAAGGCATCGAGGGCCGCGTACCCTACAAGGGCAGCCTGGTCGCGATACTGCACCAGCTATCGGGAGGTCTGCGTGCCGCGATGGGTTACACCGGCAGCGGCAGCATCGAAGAAATGCGCACCCGGCCGCAGTTCGTGCGCATCACCAACGCGGGTGTTCGCGAGAGTCATGTTCACGATGTGACCATCACCAAAGAAGCGCCTAACTACCGGATCGGTTGATGCCCGACATTCACGCGGACCGGGTCCTGATTCTCGATTTCGGCGCCCAATACACGCAGTTGATCGCGCGCCGCGTGCGCGAACTCGGTGTGTATTCGGAAATCTACGCCTGCGATGCGGATATCGAGCAAATCAAGCGCTTTGCACCGAGCGCCGTGATTCTTTCCGGCGGCCCCGAGTCCGTGTACGACGTCAAAGGTCAGGAGGCGCCCCGGGAAATATTTTCACTGGGCGTGCCGGTACTCGGTATCTGTTACGGCATGCAGACCATGGCCGCGCAATTGGGCGGTCAAGTCGAAATTTCCCATCATCGAGAATTCGGGGCCGCTCAAGTCAGGCCGACAGCGCCGTCGCGGTTGCTCGACGGCCTCGAGGATAACCGCGACGCTCGAGGCCGCCGGGTGCTCGACGTCTGGATGAGTCATGGCGATCGGGTCGTTGCCGCGCCACCCGGGTTCAGCGTCATCGCGGCCAGCGACAATGCGCCGCTGGCCGCCATGGCGGACGAGTCCCGGCGCTTGTATGGGCTGCAGTTTCACCCTGAGGTGACACATAGCCTCCAGGGGGGCGAGATCTTGCGGCGCTTCGTGCGCGACATCGCCGGCTGCGCGGCGAGCTGGGCGACCGGCCAAATCATCGATGACAGCGTGGCGCGGATTCGCGCGCAAGTGGGTGCGGATCGCGTGCTGCTGGGATTGTCGGGCGGCGTCGACTCCTCGGTGCTCGCCGCGCTCCTGCATCGTGCCATCGGTGCGCAACTGATCTGCGTGTTCGTGGATCACGGACTGCTGCGGTTGGGCGAGGGCGATCAGGTGATGGCGACGTTTGCGCAACACATGGGTGTGCATGTCATCCGCGTCGATGCCGAACAGCGGTTTCTCACGGCACTGGCCGGCGAAGCCGATCCGGAAAAGAAGCGCAAGATCATTGGGCGTGAATTCATCGCCGTGTTCGATGAGGAAGCGTCGAAACTCAACGACGTGAAGTGGCTGGCGCAGGGCACGATTTATCCAGACGTGATCGAATCGGCCGGCGCGAAGACCGGCAAAGCCCATGTGATCAAGTCCCACCACAATGTCGGCGGGTTGCCGGAGCACATGAAACTCGGGCTAGTCGAGCCACTGCGCGAACTATTCAAGGATGAGGTGCGAAAGCTCGGCGTTGAACTCGGGCTGCCCGAGGAGATGGTGCGCCGGCATCCCTTTCCCGGCCCGGGATTGGGCGTGCGCATTTTGGGCGAGGTACACAAATCACATGCCGATCTGCTGCGCCGCGCGGACGCGATTTTCGTCGAAGAGCTGCGCCGGCACGATCTGTATGACAAGGTGAGCCAGGCCTTCGCGGTGTTCCTGCCGGTGCGATCCGTCGGCGTCATGGGCGATGGCCGGCGCTACGATTATGTGATCGCGCTGCGCGCGGTGGAGACCATCGATTTCATGACGGCGCGCTGGGCGCGATTGCCTTATGAATTTCTGGATCTCGTCGTGCATCGCGTGATCAACGAAGTGCCGGGGATTTCGCGGGTGGTGTATGACATTTCGGGGAAGCCGCCGGCGACGATCGAGTGGGAATGAATATCGGCTTTCGGGATCTATCGCCCCCAGCGAGTCGTTTTGACGGTAAATCTGACGGTAAAAACATTTTCGTCTTCCTGTTTCGGATTTGTAGTAAGCACTTCAGCAAGCCCGTATTTCCGGCCATGAGCTGACCGGGCGAAGCTATCCACCGCGTCGCTGTTGCCGCTGAGGTGCCGCAATGATCACGGCCGCTATACCTTGCCAACTGCCTGGTCAGATATGCCTCTTCCCGGATGGAGCAGGACATTCTGCCCTTCATTCATCGCTCCCTAAGGAGAATTGTAAATGCCCACTACATCGTCTGATAAACAGCTCCTCCTCATCGGCGCGTCCCGCGGCCTTGGTTTCGCCTTGGCCGAGGAGTACCTCAAGCGCGGCTGGCACGTAGTGGCCACTGAACGGGACAGCGCCACATCAAGACTGCACGACCTATTGCGAGCCGCTCAAGGTCGACTCGAAATCATGACCGTCGACATTACCTATCCAGATCAGGTTGCCGCGCTGCGGGGGCGTCTGGCATCGAGACAGTTCGACATGCTGTTCGTCAATGCCGGCATCGGTACTCGTGACATGGTCGCCGACATTTCCACCGACGAATTCATACGTATGATGGTAACGAATGCCTTGAGCCCCATGCGTATCGTCGAGAGTTTGCAGGAGTTCGTGTTGCCGAGCGGCACTATCGGCATCATGTCCTCGGGACAGGGCAGCATCACAAACAATGAGAACGGACACTACGAGATCTATCGTGGAAGCAAGACGGCGCTCAACATGTTCATGCGCAGTTTCGCTGCCCGGCACGCTGACGATCCGCGAACGCTATTGCTCATGGCGCCGGGCTGGGTGCGAACGGAACTGGGAGGACCCCAGGCGCGTCTGAGCGTCGAGGAAAGCATACCCAACCTCGCGAATACGATGGACGCGCAGGCTGGAAAAGCAGGTCTTCAGTATCTGGATTACCTGGGCCGGAAGGTTCCGTGGTGAGTGCGAACATGCGTAGCGTCGCTGTCGAAGAGCACTTCTCGTGCTTGCTGCAAATGCAGTCAATTTATAATAGAGGTACTCATATATTCGTTTATTTGATATAATCGATTATATATGAGCGATAATTCGAATAAGTCGATATTGCCCCTGCCGGTACGCCGCGCCTTAACGCAGCTCGGCAGCGACTTGGGTCTTGCTAGACGGCGCAGACGTATCTCAACGAAATCCATGGCGGAGCGCCTGCAAGTTTCAACTGCCACCCTGCGCCGGTTGGAACGCGGCGATCCGTCTTTGGCGATGGGCACCCTGGCGAAGGCATTGCTGGTGCTGAATGCGCTCGGACGCTTTTCTCATTTGCTCGATACCGGCACCGACGACCTGGGCCTGCAACTCATGGACGAAGCCTTGCCTAAACGTATCTCCAGGAAATCCAGCAGCCGAGGACCAGAAACCTTATGAGAACGGAAGCCGTTACTCAGACCATGGAGGTCTGCCTTGGAGAGCACGCAATTCCCGTCGGCACGCTGACTTACTCGCGCCAGGGCACGCGGGAAAACACATTATTTGTGTATGACGATGCATGGCTCGAAAACGACAATCGATTTGAAATTTCCCCCGACCTACCGCTAACACGGGAGCGATACTTTCACAAGGCCGCGACTCGCAGCGACTCTGTTTTTCATTTTGCCATTGCGGACACCG
>DATCDX010000123.1:0-3487 GCA_036510475.1 Steroidobacteraceae bacterium | reverse complement strand
CGACCTTCGCGCCTTGGGCGTTTCATCGCGTGGCGAGCCGGATCGCCATGCTGCTGCTGATCGCGGAGTTGGTATGGCTGTGCCGGCGCTTGAATCTCAAGACCAAACGCGACTTAGGTTACGCACTGCCCTGGCGGCGATTTCTCAAGGTATCCCTCCTGTGGGGCCTCATCGGCATGGCCACGGCCTGCCTGGGTGCGGCCTTCCTGCTGCTCGCGCATTTGCGCGTGCCGGACGCGCAATTCCTGCCCTCGGTCGGAAGCTTCGCGCGCATCTTCCTGGTCGGCGTTGGTTCCGGCATCAGCGTGGCGCTGCTGGAGGAAACCGTGATGCGCGGCGCCATGCATACCGCGATCGAACGCGAATCGGGCGCATGGCTGGCCGCCGTACTCACCGCACTATTATTCGCGCTGCTGCATTTTTTCGCCAAGGTCAGAATTCCGGCGGACCAAATCGGCTGGGGCAGCGGCTTTGATTTGCTGCTGCGTTCATTCGCGCCATTGGGCCATCCGGCGCTGGTCGCCGATACCTACCTGTCGTGGCTGGTGGTGGGACTGATCTTGAGTCTGACGCGCGTGCTCACCGGCAACATCGCGGTGGCCATCGGACTGCACGCCGGCTGGGTCGTGGTGCTGCGCATGCTGCAGGAAAGCACCACCGGCGGCATCTCGCCCAGCTACGCCGCCTGGGTCGGCCGCTTCGACGGCTTGCTGGGTTACTGGCTGCTGCCCTGGGGCGCCGCCATCGCCGCCGCCCTTTGGCTCACGCGCCGCGCGTGGGTGCCCTACGCCGGCGGCTCTTTGGCTCCGGTTGCGCGGGAACTCAGCACGTCGAGGCGCTGAATCGGATCGTCGAGTTCCAGGCAGAATTGTTTCTCCGGCAGCGCGATGGGGAGAATCTCGGCGAGGCGGTGCCCCACCCACGCCGCATCGTCCAGGCGCATGTCGATATCCGTATAGACCTCACCCAACTGGGGCAGTACCGTGCGCAGCAATTCGGCCAATCGTCCATGCCGCTCCGGCACCGCCAGCGAGGGTTCCATGCTCAGCCAGTCGACTTCGGCGAGATTCAGGCCGTCGGCTTGGCGGCTGCGGCTGTGGATGCGAAAGCGTTGCTGGCCGACGCACGACAGCCCGAGCAGGCCGTCCGACAGCTGATGAAAGTCGACGATCTGCGCCATGGTGCCCACATCGAAAGTCTCGGCGGGGCCCACCTCACCGCCCTCGCGGATCAATACCACCCCGAAGCCCTGCGCCTCACGCATGCAGCGCCGCACCATGTCGATGTAGCGCGTTTCAAAAATTCGCAGCGGCAGCGGACCGTCCGGGAACAGCACGATGTTGAGCGGAAACAGCGCAATCGAATTCACGGGATCCGCGCACTCGTCACGCCCGCGCCCGTGCCCGTGCCCGGCGTGCGGCCGCGAGCGCGCAGTGCGGCGAGCAGCTTCTCATGCAGGCCGCCGAAACCGCCGTTACTCATCACCAATATATGATCGCCCGGCCGGGCATCCTCGGCCAACCCTTTCACCAGCTCATCGACGCTCGTGGCGAATCGCGCGCGCTCGCCCAGTGCGGCGACCGCACCGGCCAGATCCCAGCCGATATCCGCGGAATTCAACAACCAAGCCCGGTCGGCCAGCGCCAGCGCCGGCGCCAATTGCTCGCGATGCACGCCCAATTTCATGGTATTGGACCGCGTTTCCAGTACCGCGATGATGCGCGCGTCCGCGACCCGCGCCCGCAGCCCGCTCAATGTCGTTGCGATGGCCGTCGGGTGGTGCGCGAAATCGTCGTATACGGTGATGCGGTCGATGACGCCGCGAACTTCCATGCGTCGCTTCACGCCGCGGAATGCACCGAGCGCCAGCGCCGAGCGCTCAGGCTCCACGCCCACGTGCCGCGCCGCCGCGATCGCCGCCAGAGCGTTCATGACATTGTGCTCACCCAGCAGCGGCCAGTCGACTTGGGCAACTTCGCGTCCCTGAAAGTGCACCGCGAAGCGGCCCGCGGCGGAGCCCGGCGCGATAACCACACTCCAGCCGCTGTCCCCGCCGGCCTGCGTCGCGCCATCTGCGCCGGCGTGTGCCACGCCGGCCCGCGCCACACTGAAAGTTTCGCGCGGCGTCCAGCAGCCCTGCTTCAGCGTGGTGGCGAGTTCGGCATCTTCGCCGTTGACGATGATCCGGCCCGCCGACGGCACGGTGCGAATGAGCTGGTGAAACTGCCAGCGGATCGCGGCCAAGTCCGCGTAAATGTCGGCGTGGTCGTATTCCAAATTGTTGAGGATCGCGGTGCGCGGCCGGTAGTGAACGAATTTGGCGCGCTTGTCGAAGAATGCGGTGTCGTATTCATCGGCTTCGATGACGAAGAACGGCGGTTTGCCGAGCCGCGCGCTGCAGTCGAAATTTGAGGGCACGCCGCCGATCAGAAACCCGGGCTCAAGACCCGCATGTTCCAGTATCCAGGCGAGCATGCTGCTGGTGGTGGTCTTGCCGTGGGTGCCGGCCACCGCCAGCACATGCCGGTCGCGCAGCACCTGCTCGGCCAGCCATTGCGGCCCGGAGGTATAGGCCATGCCACGATCCAGCATGGCCTCGATCACCGGACTGCCGCGGCTCAGCGCATTGCCGACCACCACGATATCCGGCCGCAAATCCAATTGATCCGCGCCGTAGCCTTGAACGAACTCGATGCCGAGCGCGTCGAGTTGAGTGCTCATGGGCGGATACACATTGAGGTCCGCGCCCGTGACGCGAAATCCGGCCGCCTTGGCAATGGCGGCCAGGCCGCCCATGAACGTGCCGCCGATCCCTAAAATATGCACATGCATCGTCATGTTCCGATTCAGTCATAATCGAATCCAAATTGTACACGCGGAACATTGGCATGCCCGACGCGATTTGGATCGATCGAAACGATGAGCTACCTGCGCTGGCGCGAACCTTGGAGGCGCAGCCGTGGATCGGCGTCGATACGGAATTTCTGCGCGAACGCACGTTCTATCCGAAGTTGTGTCTGCTGCAGCTCAGCGCCGGCGGCCAAATCTGGTGTGTCGACACGTTGCGGATTGACAGCCTCGAGCCGCTGCTGCCGTCCCTGACTGCGGCGCTCACGCGGAAGGTGATTCACGCCGCGCGCCAGGACTTGGAGGCGGTGTACCTGACCAGCAAGGGCATCATGTCGCCGGTGTTCGATACCCAGATCGCCGCCGGCTGCATCGGCCTCAAGCCCCAGGTCGGCTACGCCGAACTCGTGAAAACTCTGCTGGATGTGACCATACCCAAGGGCCAGACCCGCACCGACTGGTCGAAGCGGCCACTCACCCCCGCACAACTGGAATACGCCGCCGATGATGTCCTATATCTCGGCGACATCGCGGACCGCTTAAGCGAACGGCTGCGCCGGCTGGGGCGCGAATCATGGGTTTTGGAGGATTGTCTGGCGCTCGCGGACCGGCGGCTTTATGAGCCCGATCCGGCCCAAGC
>DATCDX010000122.1:0-3616 GCA_036510475.1 Steroidobacteraceae bacterium | reverse complement strand
GTGGCATGCAGCCACTTATCCCCGGCCTCGTACTCCCAATCCCCGCGCACGTAGGACTCGTGTGCGAACGCCTGGAACTTGTATTCCAAGCCGAGTGACATCGAGTAGGGCGGAATTGAGTAACCGACCCCGGTGCCGTTCGCCCCGGCGATTGCATCGCCGGCGACCACTCCCGGCAATCCGGTGTGTATCGGCCCGAGATAGGTGTTCGTGGTGTAGCGTGCATCCGTATAACCGAAGCTCGACTCGATGGAAAATGCGTCGGTCACCTGGAAATCGGCCTGCAGGTCGATGCCCTTCGAGACGGCGTTGCCGAGGTTTTCCGTGAATTGGATCTGACAGATGGGCGGCACCACATTTTCCTGGATGTTGTTCCACTTGATGTAGTAGACGCTGCTGGCCAGGCGAATGCGATTCGCGATGTTGTTCTTGGCGCCCACCTCGAAGCTTTGCACCGTATCGGACTTGTAAGTGGCCGGTGCACCGTTTTTCAAGCCGAGATTTTGGAAATCCTCGGTGCACCCGAGCGTGAGGTTCACAAAGGTGGGATCGTAAGGGATCGACGGATTGCCGCCGCCGGGACGAAAGCCCTTGGAGTAGGTGAAGTAGTACATGTCGTTCGGGTCGGCCTGCCACTGGATGCCCACTTTGGGCGTGACCGGATTCTCGCTGTTCGACTGGGTACCCCCCCGCGTCACGCTGTTCTGTGGTCCGCCCGCCAGACTTTCGATGGTGAAGGAATTCTTGGAGACGCGCACCCCGGCGGTCAGCTTCAAAGTGTCGGTCACATTGAAATTCAGCTCGCCGAAACCGGCAATCTGGCGGTCGAAGCTCACTAACTGGTTGAAATAGGAATCGCCCATCGGCAGAACGGAAGTGCCGTCCGGGTTCAGAGGCGAGCCGAAAAAATCCGCGATTGGATAGCCGAAAAGCTGATTGAAAAACGCGTCCGCCATCGGGTCATGGATTTCCTCCAGGCTGTACTGACGATCGAGCGAGTAGAACACGCCCGCGGTCCATGCCAGACGGGCGGTCGGATCGGTCGACTGCAGACGGAACTCCTGAGTGAAGTTGCGTTGCGTGTTGGTGACGCTCGCGGGGGCGCGGTAATCGGTCAGCCCCGCAGGGAGGTGCACACCCGTTCCATCGAGCAGAGGGAAGGCCGCGAGGCCTGCGGCGTTGCCATACGCCGGGATCTGGCTTTGATAATAACCGAGGTTGTACAGGGTACCGTCATAGCCGCTGATCTCGTCGCGATGAAAGTACGAGGTCGTCGAAATCAGCCTCACCGGACCTAAGTCCGCCTGGACGTTGAGTGCGGGCAGGTAGAACACGTCCGGCTCCGTGCGGGCCGTGGGATTCGCGCTGACGTAACGGTTGTTGCTCGGAGCCGAATATTCCGGCCAATAGATGGTCACGTCGTTGCGCTGGCTGTTCTGATACAAAATGCTCGGCGTCACACGGACCGCATCGTTGGGTTGCCAAAGTCCGGCGATCCGCAGCGCTGCCGTACCGTCGCTGTTCGCGTTCTTGTCCACGACGCCGAGCGTGGTCGGGTCGATGCGATCGATCCAACCGCCATCGCGCCGATACCAGGCGCTGACGCGCACGCCGAACACGCCGTCGACGACCGGGATACCTGCGGCCACGCCGGATTCGTAGCTGGGCGCACCGCCCTCCGTGTAGGACGTCTCCGCCTTGGCGTAGACGCTCGACTGGGTGAGGCTGGGCTGCACGGTGATGTAGCGCACCGTGCCGCCCTCGGAGCCTGCGCCGAACAGGGTTCCCTGCGGGCCGCGCAGCACTTCGACGCGGTCGAGGTCGAAGAGCTTGACCAGCGTATCGTCGGAATTGAAGCCCAGGCTGCGCACCTGAATCGGGGTATCGTCGATGTAGATTCCGGTGGTGCCCGAACCGCCGCTCGAGGAGATGCCGCGAATCGAGATCTGGTTTGACTGGCTGGTGTCGAAAGCCACGCCGGGCGTGAAGCGGGCGACGTCCGCGAAGTCCTTGATGCCCTTCTGGTCCAGCATATCTTTGCTAATCGCCGTGATGCTGATCGGTACCCGGCTGATGTTTTCCTCACGACGGGTGGCTGTCACGACGATCTCTTCGAGCCCGCCCGCAGCGGCCGGCTCGGTGGCGGTGGCGTCGTTGGCGCCGGCCGCAGTCGCAGCGCAGGCGCCGGCCGTTATCATGAGAGTGCGTAAAAGCAACACTTGCCAGGACACCCGCTGATTGAACGGCTTCGAAGGAGTGATTGACATCGTATCCCCGTTATTTAGTTATATGGTCAGATAACTCTTGGCCGACAGTAGCACCGTGCAAAAACTCGTGCAACCGTGGTTGGGTTATGTGCGCCGCCATAGATTGCCATGGCCTCGTAAGTGCATACAAGAGCGGCAGGTCATCGGCATGCGCTTGTTGCTATAAATCAACGATCGCAGCCGCGCGGGCGCGCGCGAGCCCGCACGCGCGAACCCCATTGAGTTATGGGATCATCGCGGCCGTGAGTGCAAACACCGATCGACCCCTGCCTAAGTCCCTGAATCCGTTGCGCGCTCTAGTGCCGTTCCTTAGGCCCTATCGCGGCGTGATGGCCGCCGCCATCGTCGCGCTGGTGCTCGCCGCGGTCGCCATGCTGGTGCTGCCGCTGGCACTGCGCCAACTCATCGACCATGGCATTGCGGCCAAGGACGCCAGCACCATCAACCGGTACTTCATCGGCTTCCTGGCGGCGGCACTGCTCTACGGCGTGTTCGCGGCGCTGCGCTTCTACCTGGTCACCTGGGTGGGCGAGCGCGTGGTCGCGGATCTGCGCACCGCCGTCTACCGGCGCGTGGTGCGCATGGATCCCATGTTTTACGAGACCACCCGCGTCGGTGAAGTGCTGTCCCGTCTGACCACCGATACCACACTGGTGCAGGCGATTTCCGGCGTGAATTTATCGATCGTGCTGCGCTCGTCGCTGAGTTTGATCGGCGCGCTGATCATGCTCGGGCTCACCAGCGCCAAGCTCATGGGCGTGATTTTAATACTCATGCCGGTGGTGGTGGTGCCACTCATCGTCATCGGCAGACGAGTTCGTGGCTTGTCGCGGGCGTCTCAGGACCGCATTGCCGACACCAGCGGGCTCGCGGACGAGACCTTGCATGCGATCCAGACGGTGCAGGCCTTTACCCTGGAAGAGCTGCAAAGCGAACGCTATCGCCAGGCCGTCGAGGGCAGCTTCGCGGCCGCGGTTCGCCGCACGCGCGTGCGCGCGACGCTCACCGCGGTCGGTGTGATACTGGTGTTCTCCGGAATTACCTTCGTGCTATGGCTGGGCGCGCACGCGGTGCTGGCCGGCACCATGACCGGCGGGCAGCTCGCGCAGTTTCTGCTGTACGCCGCTTACGTGGGCAGTTCAGCCGCGGCGCTCACCGAGATGTGGGGCGAGATGCAGCGCGCCGCCGGCGCCATGGAGCGCTTGACGGAGCTGCTGCAGGCGCGGCCCGTGATCAGTGCGCCGCCGCGGCCGCTCGATCTTCCGTCGCGGGTCAGCGGGAGCTTGCGATTCGACCAGGTCACGTTTCATTACCCGTCGCGGCCGGATAGCGCCGCGCTCACCGATTTC
>DATCDX010000121.1:0-3789 GCA_036510475.1 Steroidobacteraceae bacterium | reverse complement strand
GTAGCCGGCCGCGGTCGAGTACACGCCCTCAGTTTGCCAGAGCTTGCGCTCGGCACCCCAAAAGCAACCCATGCCTAACAACGCCATGGCCAAACCTGGCGGAAACGGCGGCACGATTCGATTGCCTGAGACGAAGTGGCGCTCGGGCACTCGCATGGGCTCGCGGCGGCCGGGTGGCGCTTGCTCACGCGTCGGCATGGCGGCCTTTTTGAATAGGGACATGAATACAGTGTGTGGCCGGCCACACCGACTTTCAAGTCTTAAGCGCGGGAGGCCTTACGGAGTATTGGTGCGCCCGACGATGGGCGGATTGGCGCCGCCGGGCGTCGTAGCAGGGGCCGGCGGTGGAGGCGCCGCCGCCGCGTCGACCGGCACCAGCGGCAGATGATAAGCGTCCACCTGCGTTTTCGCTTCCTGCTCCTGGCGCTGCTTGTCCTGGGACATGCGCAATTGCTCGCGGCTGCGTTCGAATTCCGCATTGCGTTTCGCTTCTTCGGCAGGCGCGTTTTGGCTGTCAAGTCGTTCGATGGCTACGCGCGCATTCACGCAATTCGAATCGGTGCGCGACTGGGTCTGGTTTTGATTGCACTTCATCAGCACGCCGTCGAGCGTGACGCGATCCTGCATCAGGTCGGAGACCGTCATGGGCGGCACGGGCCGAGGGCTGCAGGCTGCCGCGGCCGCGACAACGGCACACAGACACCCGCGGGCGACGATCAAATGGTATGAATTTGGCATAGGGCTTCCGATGGCAATGTTACCGAAAAGCGGCCGCGAAGCGACTCCACGGCTGTGACGCGTCTCACGACTTGCCAAGGTGTTTATTCAGAACTGTGATCTGAGGCCCGGTTTGACCGCGCCGCAGGGCATGTGTACCGTTCCCCACCATGCCGAGCCCGAAGCCACCCATACCTACACCTGAAAAAGCAGCCCCACCCGACTTTGAGACGGCGATGCGCGATCTCGAAGAACTGGTGGAGCGCTTGGAGCAAGGCGATCTGCCGCTCGAGGAATCTTTGGCGGCGTTCGAGCGCGGCGTGCTGCTGACCCGCACCTGTCAATCCGCCTTGAAAGAGGCGGAGCAGAAAGTCGAAATCCTGCTGAAAAAAGCCGGCGAATCCGTGGTCGAAGACTTTACCCCCGACGAATCCAAAGTCGGCTGACGCTAAAGCCCTTGAGTACGGATGCGACGGAAGCGCGGATGCGTGGTTATCAAGCACGCGTGGAGGGCGTTCTGGACACCGTGCTGCCGTCGGCGGATCTCGTGCCGCAGCGTCTGCACGCAGCGCAGCGCTACGCGGTGCTGGGCGGCGGTAAACGCCTACGCCCCCTGCTTGTCTACTGCACCGGCGAGGCATTAGGGATCCCAGTCCATACGCTGGATGCCCCGGCCGCCGCGGTGGAGCTCATTCATTCCTACTCCCTGGTTCACGACGATCTGCCGGCGATGGACGACGATGACCTGCGCCGCGGCCGGCCCACGACGCACCGCGCCTTCGATGAAGCCACCGCCATACTCGCAGGCGATGCGCTGCAGGTTTTGGCCTTCTCGCTGCTGGCGCGTGATCGCTCCGCCGGGGTCAGTTCCGATGCACGCGTGAAAATGATTCAGATTCTCGCGGACGCCAGCGGCACGGCGGGCATGGCCGGCGGCCAGGCCCTGGATCTGTCCGCTGTGGGACGCAACCTCAACCTCGACGAACTCGAGGCCATGCATCGCCTAAAAACCGGCGCACTGATCCGGGCGAGCGTGTTACTCGCGGCATCCTGCGCGAACGGTCTGACCGGCGCCGAATGGGATGCGCTGGACGGATATGCGCAGGACATCGGCCTCGCATTTCAAATCCAAGACGACATCCTGGACGTCGACGGCAGCACCGAGGATCTCGGCAAAACCATCGGCGCCGACGCCGCGCGCGCCAAACCCACCTACCCCAGTATTCTCGGGCTCGACGCCGCCAGAACCCACGCGCAGCACTTGAAACAACGCGCCTGTGATCGACTGTCGCCTTTGGGAGACCGCGCGCAAGTGCTGGCGTGGCTGGCGTCCTACGTGGTTGAGCGTCGAGTTTAGGCGGTGAGCACTGTAAACTACCCCCATGACCCTGGCCGACGACTTCCCACTGCTTTCCAAAATCAACGCACCGGCGGATTTACGCACCTTATCGCGCGCTGATCTGGCGGCCGTAGCTGCCGAATTGCGCCGCTACCTCATTCACACGGTCAGTGGTATGGGCGGCCACTTCGCCTCAGGGTTGGGCACCGTGGAACTCACCATTGCACTGCACGCGGTATTCAACACACCGCATGATCGCCTGGTATGGGATGTCGGGCACCAAGCCTACCCCCACAAGGTACTCACCGGCCGCCGCGATCTGCTGCGAACCATCAAGCAGCACGGTGGTTTGGCGCCCTTCCCGGCACGCTCGGAAAGCGAGTACGACACCTTCGGCGTCGGCCACTCCAGCACCTCCATCAGCGCCGCGCTCGGCATGGCCATCGGCGCGGCCGCGCGCGGCGAGCATCGGCGTGTGGTCGCCGTGATCGGCGATGGTGCCCTGACCGCCGGCATGGCGTTCGAGGCGCTCAATCACGCCGGCAGCCTCAATGTCGATCTGCTGGTCGTGCTCAACGACAACGACATGTCGATTTCCAACAACGTCGGCGCCCTGTCGAATTACTTCGCCAAGGTGCTATCGGGCAAGCTGTACGCCTCGTTGCGCGAAGGCGGCAAGAAAGTCCTGCGTCAAATGCCGACGGTATGGGAACTCGCGCGCCGCTCCGAGGAACATATGAAGGGCATGATATTGCCCGGCACCGTCTTCGAGGAAATGGGCCTGAACTACATCGGTCCCATCGACGGGCATGATTTGAACGCGCTGCTGACGACATTGGAAAACATGCGCGACCTCAAAGGCCCACAGCTTCTGCATGTGGTGACGCGCAAGGGAAAGGGTTACGCGCCCGCCGAGGCGGATCCCATCAAGTGGCATGGCCCGGGCCCGTTCGATCCGGTGAGCGCCACGATTTTCAAGGAAAAGAGCACCGGGCCTACATACTCCAAGATATTCGGCCAGTGGCTATGCGACATGGCGGCGCGCGACCCGCGCATCATGGCGGTCACGCCGGCCATGCGCGAAGGCTCCGGGCTGGTGGAATTTGAGAAGAAATTCCCCGAACGTTATTTCGACGTGGGCATCGCTGAACAGCATGCCGTGACTTTCGCCGCCGGCCTCGCCTGCGAGGGGGCCAAACCGGTCGTCGCCATTTATTCCTCGTTCCTGCAACGCGGCTACGACCAGCTGGTGCATGACGTGGCGTTGCAGAATCTTCCCGTGGTGTTCGCCATCGATCGCGCCGGACTCGTCGGCGGCGACGGCGCCACGCATCAGGGCAGCTACGACCTGAGTTTTCTGCGCTGCATTCCCAATATGGTGGTCATGACGCCGAGCAACGAGGACGAGTGCCGGCAGATGCTGTTTACGGCGCAGGCGCTCGACGCGCCGGTCGCGGTACGTTATCCGCGGGGCTGCGGGCCCGGCGTCGCGATTCAAGACACCATGCACATATTGCCGCTGGGACGCGGGGTAATACTGCGCGAAGGCCGCAGCGGACTCGCGCTGCTGGCATTCGGCAGCCTGGTCGCCAGCGCCGAACGCATCGGCGCGGAGCTCGATGCCACCGTGGTCAACATGCGCTATGTCAAGCCTATTGACGAAGCGCTGATCGCGCGGGTGGCGGCGAAGAACCCTTACATCATCACCCTGGAAGAGAACGTGGTGGCCGGCG
>DATCDX010000120.1:0-2412 GCA_036510475.1 Steroidobacteraceae bacterium | reverse complement strand
ACCGGAGTTGGCCGAAGGCGGCCATTCAGTCACTGCAGAAATAGACGCTCGCAGCTGCCCGGCACTTGTCCGGGGCGGTGGCAATCGTTTAGCCTCTCGCGCGATCAAAAAAGAGGGCGTGCGCATTCGGGTAACGACTTTGATTCCTGCGGAACGACACTATTTCGCAGGAAGAGACTTTAATTCAGAGGTAACGACTCTAATTCCCACGCATACGTGCGCCGGCGCGGAGGCCTACCTATTCCACCGTCAAACTCTTCGCGAGGTTACGCGGCTGATCGACGTCCGTGCCCTTGAGCACCGCCACGTGATACGCCAGCAGCTGCAGCGGAACTGAGAACACGATCGGTGCTTGCAGAACGCTCGACGGCACCGGCATCTCGACAACCGTGATACCGTCCTCGCTGTGCATGCCGGCGCCGGGATCGGCGAACACGAATAGCCGTCCGCCGCGCGCGCGCACTTCTTGGAGATTGGACTTGAGCTTCTCCAACAAGTCATTGTTGGGAGCCACCGCCACCACCGGCATGTCCTCATCGACCAGCGCCAGCGGTCCATGCTTCAGCTCCGCGGCGGCGTAGCCTTCGGCGTGAATGTAAGAAATCTCCTTGAGCTTCAGCGCCCCTTCCATGGCGATGGCGTGCAGCGGTCCCCTCCCCAAAAACAACGCATGCCGTTTGTCGGCGAAGGCTTCGGCCAACACTTGGATGGAGTGGTCCAGTTTCAATGTCTTTTCCACGAGACCGGGTAGCTGTAGCAGTTGCGCGATTAGCTCGCGTTCTTCGGCGCCGCCCAAACGGTTCTTCGCCAATGCCACGGCGAGCATGGCGAGCGCGGTCAACTGCGTCGTGAACGCCTTGGTCGACGCCACCCCGATCTCAGGTCCCGCGCGGGTCAGCAGCACCAACTCCGAGTCCCGTACCATCGAGCTCTCGGCCACATTGCAAATGGTGAGCGTCGACAAATACTGCGCTTGCTTGGCGTTTCGCAGCGCCGCCAGGGTGTCGGCGGTCTCTCCGGACTGTGAAATGGTCACGAACAAGGTATCCGGGGTGACCACCGGATTGCGGTAGCGGTATTCGCTGGCAATTTCGATGCGCGCCGGTATTCGGCAGATTTGTTCGATGAAGTAGCTGGCGACGAGGCCCGCGTGATAGCTGGTGCCGCAGGCCGCGATGTGCACGGCCTTTACTTTTTTGAAGATCTGTTGCGCCTTCGGGCCAAAGGCCGCATCCAGCAATTTGCCGTCGGCGATCCGCCCCTCCAGCGTTTGCGCGATCGCCCGCGGCTGCTCGTGAATTTCCTTGAGCATGAAGTGGCGATACGGGCCGCGTTCCACCGCATCGGCGGGCAGATCGCTGTCACGCGCCGCGCGCGTCACGGAGTGGCCCGCCGTGTCCTCGATTTTTATGGATTTGCGGCGGATCTCCGCGACATCACCCTCTTCCAAGAACAGGAAGCGTCGCGTCACCGGCAGCAGCGCCGCGACGTCGGATGCCACGAAATTCTCATCGATGCCGAGCCCGATCACCACCGGACAGCCCTCGCGCGCCACCACGATGCAGTCAGGATCCGCTTCGCACACCACCGCCAGCGCATAGGCGCCCTGAAGTTCGGCGACCGCGCGCCGCACCGCCTGGTAGAGATCGGCTGTGGTTACCAGATGATGATGGATGCGATGCGCGACGACTTCCGTGTCGGTCTCTGAACTGAAGTTGTATCCCAAGCCCGTAAGCTCGCTGCGCAGCGCCTCGTGATTTTCGATGATGCCGTTGTGCACGATGGCGATGCCGTCGCGGGAAATATGCGGATGCGCATTGTTTGTGGTGGGTACGCCGTGGGTCGCCCAGCGCGTGTGCGCGATCCCGACGCTGCCGCTGATCGGCGCAGCATCGATGGCCTCCTGCAAAACTTTGACCTTACCGACGGTTCGCAGCCGCGCGAGCCGCCCGGCGTCGAGCACGGCAATCCCCGCCGAGTCGTAACCTCGATACTCCAGGCGTCGCAGACCCTCCATCAGGATGGGCACCGCGTTGCGCTCCGCGACCACACCCACGATTCCACACATGCCGATACTCCACCACTAAGCTAAACGGGGCCTAGTGTGCCCGAGCCGGAAGAGAATTCCAGTGCCAGGCGCATTCGTAATGCCAAGCGCATTTGTCGTGCAACGCCCGTGCTATTAGAAGCCTATCGATAATAGTTGCTAACCACTATTGGCAATTATATAGTATTGGTCTATGGATGATAGTAATGGCAAGAAATTCCAAAAGGACCTCAACGGCGGCCTGGTTGGGCTAGTACTCCTCGCCGTCCTCGACCAATGCGGCGAGGACCTTTACGGCTATGAAATCGCCAAACGCCTGGCCCACGCCAATGAGGGCACTTCGATCTTCAAGGAAGGCACGATTT
>DATCDX010000119.1:0-13607 GCA_036510475.1 Steroidobacteraceae bacterium | reverse complement strand
TTGAGTTGCTCGCCCTCGATCTCACTGGTTTTGACCACGTCCTCAGTCAGCGCCGACAAGCTGACCTGATTGCGCAAAGCCATGCCGACATCCGCCAAGCGCCCCAGCAGTAAACCCTGGGCACGGCTGACCTCGGCCATTGGAGCCGCAAGGGTTGCCCAGTCGTAATGCCAATTCGGCCAGTCGCGGGCTTGCCAGATGTATCTGTAATCACCGCTATTCATCCGGAGATTATGAGGGTCATTATCCGCAAGCACAAGTTATTCACCGCACAATATGCGGCTATTGAGGCAACCATTCGCCGTGTACAATCCGCCTCGTACGGCGGTTTTGGGCCGGTTTCTGGCATAGCAAGGCTTGCATTCATGACGCGGATTGAAGTTCCAAATTCTCCGGCAAAGCGCCGCACATCCGGCCGCGTCGGCCGCTGGCTCATGATATTGCTGTTGATCGTCGTGGTCGGAGCCGGTCTGTGGACTTGGCTGACGCTGGGGTGGGCGTATGCCGACGGCGAGCGGGCGGGTGTGCTGCAGAAGTTCGTGCATCGTGGCTGGCTGTGCAAGACGCATGAGGGCGAAATTGCGCTGTACTACGGCGGCGGCCAGTACTTAGGGCCGGGCACGACGGCTCAGATGTGGGATTTCAGCGTGCGCGACAAGGCGGTCGCGGAACAGCTCAGCAAGGACGTAGGCCGTCGGGTCCAGCTGCACTACACGGAGCACCCGGGAATACCGACATCCTGTTTTGCTGACACGCGATTCTTCGTCGACCGGGTGACTGTGACCGACGCGGAGCCGTTAGCCGCGCCCGGCGTCGCACCGTCGTCTGCGCCACCCGTGACCGTATCGCCTGCCTCGCCCGCGCAGGTTCCCGCGCCCTCCTCCCGTTAGGAGAATTGTCGCCGTGAACTGGCGACTTGTTCGGTGATGCTCACCGCGGTTCGCAGCGCGAGTAATCCATCTTCGCCGCTCACGGGCGGTGCGCTTCCGCTGGCCGCGGCTTCGAGGAACGCGATGATTTCGGCTTTCAGCGCATCGCCCTGCTCGTAACTATTCTCCTCGATGGCCACTTGCGGCATGCCGTCCGCGCCGACGCCGCTGCCCTTGCGGATCACGGTCAACACCTTCTGTTGTAGATCCATCGAAATGTAGGCATCGTCCTGAAACAGGCGCAGCCTACGCTCGGTTTTCAGGCTCACCCTGCTGGCGGTGGCATTTGCGACGCAGCCGTTGGCGAAACGCAGACGGGCATTCGCGATATCGATTTCCTTCGAAAACACGCTGCTGCCGATCGCATCGACCGACACCACCGGCGAACGCACGATGCTCAAAATCAAATCGATGTCATGGATCATCAAATCCAGCACCACGTCGACGTCGGTACCGCGATACTTGAACGGCGCGAGCCTTGCCGACTCGATGAAGCGAGGCACGGTGAGCGTCGGCTGCACCGCCTGGACCGCGGCATTGAAGCGCTCCAAGTGGCCGACCTGCAAAACACGTCCGGCGCGGCGCGCCAGCTCGATCAGGCTCTCTCCCTCCGCCACCGTCACCGTCATCGGTTTCTCGACGAGCACGCTCGCACCGGCTTCCAAGAATGCCTTGGCAACCTCGTAGTGCAGCGGGGTCGGGGTCACAATGCTCACGGCGTCGACGCGGCCCAGCAATTCGCGGTAGTCGGCATAGGGCGTGGCGCCCACCTCGGCCGCCACGCTCGAGCGTGCCGTTGCCGACGGATCGGCGATGCCCACCAATTGCGACCCAGGCAGGGCGGCATATTTCTGTGCGTGAAAGCGGCCTAAATAACCGGCGCCGACGACCGCCGTACGCATCAAGGCGGCGTGTCTCGCCGCCACTTACTGCGGGCCCGATAATCCTGCCGTAATTGCTGGGTGGCACCGCCGACGACAGCGAGCGCGGCACCGGCGAAGCACAGCAACCCGCGCCATACCGTCCAGAGCCCTGCCGACAGCGACCACAGCATCATCCCAAGGGCTAGAATCACCCCGACGGCGATGAACGCCCAGGGTTTAGCTTCATACAGCGTTTGCGGGGTCCAGTGGCGCATGAGAGGGATTCTACAGCGCCGAGCGGGCGGCGGGGATTCGTTTACAATCTTAACCTATGGCCCCTCGGACACTCTTCAGGCGCTTCGGCTTGACCAACGTTTGGTCCATGGAACTGGCATTTGCGGTGCTCTGCCTGATCATCGGGGCGGTTTTGATGCCCCCGCTCATCTACTTTGCCGGCATTTCGACCCTTGGCCGCTACGAGGGCGGCAGCCTCGGGCACCTTTTCCACACCCAGTATGCGGACCTGAGCAACGCTTCGGTCGCCTCATGGATCGTGCTCCTCGGCCCCTACGGCTTCTATCTCCTGTACAAAGGACTTAAGGCCTGGTGGCGGGCCGGCGCATCATAGAATTCAAGTTTCGCTGGACGCGGACGCTAACTGGCAATAAGCGGATGTAGATCCGATAGCGTCCGTTGGAGTCTAGCGCGTGAATCCCGAGATCGAAGCTCATCTTCGCCTGACAGTGAATTTCCCGTCACCGCCGGGCGTGGCGACGCACATCATCGAACTCGCGCAAGATCCCGACATCGAGATGGGCAAAGTCGCCAAGGCGCTGAGCATGGACTCGGCCCTGTCCACGAAAATCCTGCGCATCGCGAATTCGCCCTTGTACGCCCAACGGCGCAAGAGCGAAAACCTGCGTCAAGCGTTGGTCGTGTTGGGCCTGAACGCGACGCTGACTCTCGCCTTGAGCTTTTCGTTGGTCAAGTCTCTGCGCAACGGCAAAGCCAATGGTTTGAATTATTCACTGTACTGGCGCCGCGCGCTATTGGCGGCGACCGCGGCCCGCGCGCTCGGCGACGCCATGCGTCAATCGCTGGCCGAAGAAATATTCCTGGCGGCACTCCTCCAGGACGTGGGCATGCTCGCTCTGGATAAGGCCGTCCCCGACTTGTACCGGGATGGGGAACGCATGCAGCGCGATCATGCATCGCTCGCCGAGCATGAAAGGAAGCGCTTTCAAGTCGATCATGCGCAAATCGGCGGCTGGCTGATGCGCACCTGGAATATGCCCGAGCGTCTGCATCGCGCGATCCTGCACAGCCACCAGTTGGACTTGAGTTCCAGCGCGGATCCCGCGCAGATCTTCGATCGCTGCGTCGCGTTGTCAGGTTCGGTCGCCGATCTTTTCTTACTCGAGCCGGAACAGCGGCAATTCGCCGAGGTTGCCCTTTGCGTCGAACGCAGCCTCGGTCTGGACAAAATGGCGTTCGGCCAAGTTCTCGGCACCATCGGCGCCATGATCCCGGAGACGGAAGCCATTTTCGACGCCGATTTGCTCGCGAAACAACACCCGGAGCTGATTCTCGAACAGGCCCGTGAGGTGCTTATGCTGCGCAGCCTGCACGCGCTGCGAGAAATAAACACATTGCGGGCAGTTGCTGAGAGCTCCACCTCGCGCGCACACGAACTCGAGGAAGTTACGCGCCGCGACGCCCTGACCGGAGTCTACAACCGAGCCTATCTGGACCAATTTCTGGCGCGCGAATTCGACAACTCGACGCGTCACAAGTGGCCACTGAGCGTGGCTTTCGCGGACTTGGACGATTTCAAACGCGTCAACGATACTTTCGGCCACCAAGCCGGCGACAGCATCCTGCAGGCGACCGCGCGCATTCTGCGCGGCAACACTCGCGAAACCGACCTGATCGCGCGCTACGGCGGCGAAGAATTCGTCGTCGTGCTGCCCGCAACGGATGCCGAAACGGCGCGCAGTATTTGCGAGCGCATCGTGCTGGCGTTTCGCAATACCGGTCATGTCATCGGTTCCGACAATGCACGGGTGACGATTTCCATCGGCTGCGCGACCCACGGTCCGGAGACTCTGTTCAACAGCGCCGCCGATTTCGTCAAAGCCGCCGACCAGGCGCTCTACACTGCCAAATTGCGCGGCCGCAACCGATCTGTGCCCTTCGATCACCAAATATCCGGAACGCTGGCGCGCAGAGCCTGAGGCGACGCGCCGCCTCGAATCGTGTCGCATCGATGCTTTGCCGGCATCACGTCGGCATCGGGCCGGCATCAGGCCGGCGTTAAGTCGTGTCGCGCCGGACTTATGTCGCCTTGCATTTGAGCCACGTCACAGTTTCCGCAACGACGAACCATTCTCTGTCGCGATTTGGGAACATACACGCGAAGGTCGAATCAAAAAAATCATGACCGACGCTGCATGAGTTTTTTTATTTTAGAGGAAAGACGATGGTGAGCGACCACAAGACGCCGAAAGATCGGGAACCGACACCCAGCCTCGCGGTACGCGAGTCGCGCCAGGTGACAGCCGAGCGGTCACTGACGCTGGATACCGCGCCGCTCAAGGCGACCAACGTAAATCGCGGCTCCGATCCGTACAACACCTCGGGCAGCTTCGACCGCACGAAAAACTGGACCCGGGTCGGTAAGCGCTAGCGGTCTTACGGCTCTCGCGCGCGATCACGCGTCACGCGGAATTCGCTGTTCGGATACCAGCGCGGAAAGCGCCGGCTGTGCGCCAGGCGGTTCCCGACATCGTAGTAAAGACTGAGATCCTCAAGCGTACCGCGCACATCCCAGTCGGCTGCATATTGATCACTGGGTTGGCGGTAACGGTGCGCCGTGTAATCGTCGAGTTGCGCCTGGCCCCAAATTGGCCCGCGCGCCGTGTCGTCGATCCCGCCCTTCACATACAGCGCCGGCACGCCGGCGTTCGCGAAGCTGAAGCTGTCTGACGAAAAATAGAGTCCTCGCTGCGGGGTCGGCTCGGGGCGCATTTCACGCCCCTGCAACAGCGCCACAGCACGCACCGTCTCTTCCAGATCCGTGTTTCCGTATTCCAACACGCTGACATCGCGCGTCGGGCCGCCGCCGTGCAAGGTATCCAGATCGATCACCGCCGCGGTGTCTCGCAATGGGAAAATCGGATGCTCCACATAGTATTGGGAACCCAGCAGACCGGGCTGCGCGCCGGTCGTGGCCAGAAACACGATCGACCGAGCGGCGGCCGGCCGCGTCCGGCTGAAGGATTGCGCCAGCACCAAGAGCCCCGCCACGCCGGAGGCGTTGTCCACCGCGCCGTTGAAAACATTGTGACCGGCGCGCGTCGAGTCCTGGCCCAAGCCGTCCCAATGAGCGGCGTACAGGACATATTCACGGCGGCGGCCGGCACCCGGCAGCAACGCGATCACGTTCGCCGAGTTGAACTCACGAACGGAGTCGTGCAGCGTCGCATCGACGCTGAGGCCCATCTCGACGGGCTTGAATCCCGCGTGAGCGGCACTCGCCGTCAATGACACGAAGTTAAGTCCCGCGTCCGCGAACAGCGCGCGCGCCGCGCTGTTGCTGATCCAGCCTTCGACCGCCGCGTGCCCGGCAACGCCCGCGGTGTCGCCGCGGCCGGCCTCGCTCGCAACACTCGCGGCGCTCCCGGCGCTCGTAGCGCTCGCAGCGTTTGCGAGTTCCAACTGCGGGCCGGTCCAAGTGCTCTGCACTACGTTCCAGCCGAAGCCGGCCGTATCGGTATCGTGGATGAGCAATACGCCGTCCGCGCCGTGGCGCGTCGCCTCTTCGATTTTGTAGGCCCAACGTCCATAAATACTCATGGCGTTGCCCTTGAACAACTTCGGATCTTTGCCGCCGTATCCCGGATCGTTGACCAGGACCACCACGGTTTTGCCGTGAACGTCGATGCCGGCGTAATCGTTCCAGGTGTATTCGGGCGCGACGATGCCGTAGCCGACGAACACCAGCGCGCTGTGCCGCAGCTGCACCTGCGGCGCGGTGCGTTTGGACCAAATCACGGCATCCTTACCGATTTTTAGTTCGTGCCTGCCGTTGCGGCCCGAGATGGAAAGCGACGCATCGGGCTGCGTGACTATCTCGACCAGCGGCACCTGCTGCACGAAACTCTCGCCGTTGCCCGGCTTGAGGCCCAGTTTGCGGAATTGGTCGACGAGATAGGCGACCGTCTTGTCCTCGCCGATCGTGCCCGGCCGGCGGCCGTCAAATTCGTCGGAGGCGAGCACCCGGACATGGTGCCGATATGCCGTCTCGTCGATGGCGGCGGATAGCGGCGGCCCCTTGTGCCGACCACCCGCGCAGGACGCCAGCGACAGGCAGAGGGTGGCCAAAACAGCTGCGCAACCCCGCATTCGCCACCTGTCGAGCACTTTCGGTCAGCCGCGGCTCGGCCAGTAGTACCAAATCAGCGCACCTAGGCTGGCGGCGGTCGCCAAGTGAGCCCAACCGCGCCACGGACGCAGTTTCACCTGACCGAGGAAACTACTCGCGCTGGCGGCGGTCAGAACAGCGAATGCCAACAAGCTCCGCACGACCTGCGGTAGTTCACCGGTCAGGTCCGGGTGTTCGCTGGCCAACACGCAGTACACGATGAGTACGGCACCCAGGCCGAAAGTGATCGATGCCGCGGACCCCAAAATAATACCGATCAAAGCCGTGAACGGACGCATATCCTTGAGCTCATATACACTAGCGAGCCAGCACAGGCGTCTCTAGCCTTTAAGGGAATTGGGAAACGAAGTTTACAGGAGAATGGGTACGGTGATGACTAAAAGGCCTTGGGCCAAGCGATCGCGCTGGATTACCGGCATAGCCGTCTGCGCGAGCGCAGTGGGACTTGCCGCACTGCTGGGCGCCGCCATGACGCCCCCGGTCGCCGCACCGGCGGCAACCACAGCGCTGGCGCCCACGGAGCAGGAAAACTATGTCTCGCGCAGGGTGGCGGATATCGTTGCGCGCGAGCATTACCGGCGCGCGCCGCTCGACGACCATCTCTCCAGTTTGATCCTCGACCGTTACCTCGACGCGATCGACGGCGGTAGAAGCTATTTTTATGCCAGCGATATCGCCGAGTTCGAACATTACCGCTACGAACTCGACGATGCCATCAAAGCCGGCGACATGGAACCCGCATTTACGATTTTCCGCCGCTATCAGCAGCGCAATCGCGAGCGCATGAACTACGCGATCGAACTGCTGAACAAGGAACCGGATTTCAGCATCGAGGAATCATTCAATTTCGATCGCGAGAAAGAACCCTGGCCGGCGAACGCGGCGGAAATGAATGAATTGTGGCGCAAGCGTGTGAAGAACGATGAGTTGTCGCTCTTGACCGCGGGCAAAAAGTGGCCGGAGGTCACCGACATCCTGCGCAAACGCTACGAGCACGTGGCGAAACGCATGGATCAAAGCAAACCCGACGATGTATTCGAGGCCTTCATGAACGCCTTCGTGCTGTCCTTGGACCCACACTCGAACTATTTCTCGGCGCGCAATTCCGAGGAATACAACATTCAAATGAGCCTGAGCTACGAGGGCATCGGCGCATCGCTGCAACTGACGGACGATTACGTTACGGTGATCGATGTCATCGCCGGCGGCCCGGCTGCCGTCAGCGGCAAGCTAAAAGCCAACGATCGCATCACCGCGGTCGGCGAGGGTGCCAACGGCGAGTTGGTCGATGTGATCGGTTGGCGTTTGGACGACGTGGTGCAGAAGATCCGCGGCCCCGGCGGCACGATAGTGCGCCTGCAACTGCTGCCGGCCGGCGCGGCGCCAGGCTCCGCGCAAAAGGTGGTGGAATTCACGCGCAACCGGGTTTCGCTCGAAGCGCAGGCGGCGCATAAGACGATGAAAGTCGTGCAGCGCAACGGCCACGACGTGAAG
Organism: Steroidobacteraceae bacterium; assembly: GCA_036510475.1. Lineage (GTDB taxonomy): Bacteria > Pseudomonadota > Gammaproteobacteria > Steroidobacterales > Steroidobacteraceae > Bog-1198. The sequence goes on along the minus strand of DATCDX010000119.1, from coordinate 5,877 downwards.
GTCGGGGTGATCACGGTGCCGAGTTTCTACCAGGACTACGACGCCAGTCGTGCCGGCGCCAAGGATTACCGCAGCACCACCCGCGACGTGCAACGCCTGATCAGTGAACTGCGCAAGGAAGGCGCCGATGTGCTGATCATGGATTTACGCGCCAACGGCGGCGGCTATCTGCCGGAGGCTGAATCGTTGGTGGGTCTGTTCATCGACCGCGGGCCCGTGGTGCAGCTGCGCGACACCACCGGACGCATCGAGGTCGACGACGATCCGGACCCGTCGATATTCTACTCAGGCCCGATGATCGTGCTGGTCGACCGCTTCAGCGCGTCGGCCTCAGAGATCTTCGCCGGCGCCATCCAGGACTACGGCCGTGGCCTCATCGTCGGCCAGCAGACCTACGGTAAGGGCACGGTGCAAAATGCGCATCCGCTCAACTATACGATTTTCGGCCGCAAACCTGCGTTGGGTCAGCTCAACGTGACCATCGGCAAGTATTACCGGATCACCGGCGAGAGCACCCAGGACCGTGGCGTCACCCCCGATATCGCGCTGCCGTCGCTCATCGACACCAACGAAGTCGGCGAGAGTACCCGCGATCGAGCCCTGCCCTGGGATCACATCGAGCCGGCCACCTTCAAACCGGCAGGCGATTTGAAATCGATCATACCGACTCTGGAGAAATTACACGAAGAGCGCACGGCGAACAGCGCCGACTTCCGCTATTTGCATGACGACATCGCCGCGCTCGACGCGATGCGCGACCAGAAAACGCTGTCCTTGAATCTCAACACCCGCGAGGCGGAACGCAAACGCCTGGAGAGCGCGCGTCTCGAGCGTGAGAATACGTGGCGGGCCGCGCACGGTGTCAAGCCGGCCAAGTCGGTGGACGAAATCAAGGACGACGAGACGGCCGGCATTTTGCTGGATGAAGCATCGCAGATCGCCGCGGATCTCGCGGTGGTCACGGCGCACCACAGCGGCCCGACTCAGGCGCGGCGCACCGGCAGCCACTAGGTGCGTTAGCGCAGCAGCAGGGTGTATAGGTCCCAGTAGTCTTCGGCCAGCACGTTCCAGGCCGTCGCCGCGGCGGTCAGTGAGTCCGCCGTCGGCACGGTGTCGGCGGAGTTGCGGTATTCGCAGGTGGCGCGCAGGCGCTCGAGCTTGGCCTTGACCGCACCCGTAATCTGTTTCTGATTGGCCACCGCGGCTTGCGCTTTTTGCACCCGCTGCATGTAGCTTTCGCAGTCGGCGCGCGTACCGAAACTCATTTCATGCACCCGGCGCGCGACGGCTTCTTTGGCGCGCACCGCAAGACCGTAAACGTCCACGTGTTCGCACAGCAATTCGGCATAGCTGATGATGGCGAGGTTGATGCTGCGTCGCGCCGCCAACGACACGCCGGGGAATTCGAGCGCGGTTTCGTGATCGATGGCGCTGCGCTCGGCGTGTAGATCGCCGACCGCTCCGTCAGCGGCGACCACTTGGTTGCGCAACGATTCCAACGATTTCTGGCCGCGGCGGCGCTTGAAATAATGCCAGATGGCGGTCAGCCGCCCGATCTCGTTCTGAGCGCCGGTCAGCCGGCGACGCTGCGAGTCCGCCTCGGCCATTGCGTTTTGAAAGCGCCGGTCGACGTCGGCCAGCCGCGAACTCTTGGCCGCATCGGTCTCCGCTTTGTGCTTTGCCGTCTCGCGCGCTTCCTGCTGGCGCGTCAGGTCGGCGGCGAATGTCGAAAGCTGCTGGTGACAGGTCTTCCATAGCGTGCGTAGCTGGAAGAACACCAAGGCGCCGAAGCCCGTCTTAGGATCGCCGAGCAGATCACCGAGCGCGTCCAATTGTTCTTGTACGCGTATGGTCGCGCCTTCCTGCTGTTTGAGGCGGTCGCGCAGCAGATGGAATTCGTCCTTGAGATCGGCGTAGGCCTTCTTCAGGCCGGCACGATTCTGGAAGAGCTGCATCAGCCGCTCTTCGTCGGGGCTCACCGCCCCGCCGTCCGCGCCCCCCTTGAGAAAACTTAAGCGATCGATCAAGTTCCCGCCTCAACTCCGGATGAATTTGCGGGACATCCTCGGAGGGAACACCGGTGTGACCCCGTCCCTAGAAGCGATGGCCCCGCTCGGCACAATACTCCAGCCATTTATTTAACATCATGTTTCGGGTCCAGCGCTGATCCAGTTCACGATTGAGTCCGAACTGCAGCTTGGCGAGTTGTGGATGGCGCTGAAAGCCCCGGAAACTGCGGACTTCGGCCAGCCGGGCATCGTGATATACGCATACCTCCAAATCCGGGTCGCGCACCATTGCCGCCTCGAACTCGAACTCATAAGTGAGGCGGAACACACTGGTGTAGCGGCTCAATTCCAACGGGGTGAGATACAGATCACAGTCCGACGCAACTTTCGATGCCTTGCGCGCGGTGACGGCGCGAAGATCGCTGACGAGCCAGCCGAGACGCACGAAATTACTCTCGTACAGCGTCATCAAACCGACGAAGCTGCCGGGCCGCGCTCGCCACGATGTCTCGCACCACTGATCCGCTATCATGCGTCCGACTATACCATGCACCCTGAGGATGTCAGGGCCGCAGGCGCCGCTCGATGCCGGTGCGGTCGAGGATTCTGCTCGATATCTCTTCGATCGAGCATTCCGTGGCGTCGATCACCGGAATGCCGTGCCGCTCGAACAAGGATTCCGCGGCCCGCACTTCGAACGCCACCTGCGGCGCCGATGAATAACGGCTGTCCGGTCGCCGCTCATTGCGTATTTGTTGCAGACGATCCGGCTTGATGGTCAAGCCGAATAATTTTCTGGCAAACGCGTCCAGCGCCGACGGCACCCGCCTCGATTCCAGATCATCCTCGGTCAACGGGTAATTTGCCGCGAATATCCCGTACTGCATCGCGAGGTACAGACAGGTCGGCGTCTTGCCGGAACGCGACACGCCCACCAGGATGATATCGGCGCGCTCATAGTCTCGCACCACCGATCCATCATCATTGGCCAAGGCGAAGTTGGTCGCATCGATGCGCATCGCATACGCGTGAGTATCCGCCATGCGATGTGTCCTACTCGCGGTATGCGTGGATTGCGTCTTGAGTTCGGCCGCAAGCGGTGCTAGGAACGGATCGAAGAAATCCAGGAAAAACCCCGTGCTGCCGCGAACCACGTTGCGCACATCCTCCTGCACGAGGGTGCTGAATACGATCGGCCGCATGCCTTCTTGACTGGCGACCAGATCGATCTTTCGAACGGCCTCAATTGCCTTGTCAACGGTGGCGATAAATGGCACAGTCACCTGACGAAATTCGAAGCCGTCGAACTGCGACATGAGACTGTGCCCCATTGTTTCTGCAGTAATGCCCGTTTGATCGGAAACAAAAAACACAGTGCGTTTGATCACAGTAGCCTCGTGTATCGGCGCCCCAATGCCGGCGAAGTGTTTCACTTAAATTCAAGACCCACAAGCAGCACCCTATGAAGCCCTACATCATTCCGTTCGAGATGCTCAAAAATAAGGACGTGGAGCTCGTCGGCGGCAAGAACGCCTCGATCGGCGAAATGATTTCCGGGTTGGCGACTCTCGGCGTCTCGGTGCCCGGCGGTTTCGCGACGACCTCGCACGCCTATCGAGACTTTCTCGCGCAACAAGGCCTCGATGAGCGCATTCGCGGCGCCCTCGCGGCGCTCGACGTGGACGACGTGGAGCGCCTCGCCGTGGTGGGCGCGCAGATCCGCGGCTGGATGCTCGCCACGCCCTTCCCCGTCAGACTGCAGGAGGAGGTTCTGGACGCCTGGCGTAAAATGGCCGCGGGAGTGGGCGACGCCGGCGAGTTCGCCGTGGCGGTGCGTTCCTCGGCGACGGCGGAGGATCTGCCGGAGGCCTCGTTCGCCGGCCAGCAAGAGACTTTTCTGAATGTGCGCGGCGAACAGCACTTGCTGTCGTGCATGCACGAGGTGTACGCCTCGCTGTTCAACGATCGGGCCATATCCTACCGCGTGCACAGTAAATTCGATCACAACGCGGTCGCGCTCTCCGTCGGCGTGCAACACATGGTGCGCAGCGACTTGGGCAGCGCCGGGGTCATGTTCACACTCGACACGGACTCGGGCTTCCGCGACGTGGTGTTCATCACGGCGGCGTATGGTTTGGGCGAAACGGTGGTGCAGGGCGCGGTTAATCCCGATGAATTTTACGTCTACAAGCCGGGGTTGCGTGCCGGACGGCGCGCCGTGCTGCGTAAGAATCTCGGCGGCAAGGCGCTGAAAATGGTGTACGCCGAGAAGGGCTCCGCGGAACGGGTCCGCACCGTCGATGTCCCGCAAGCGGATCGGCAACGCTTCTCTCTCGATGAAACGGATATCGTGCAACTCGCCAAGCAGGCGCTGATCATCGAAGAGCACTACGGCACGCCGATGGACATCGAGTGGGGCAAGGACGGCGCCACCGGCAAGATTTACATCCTGCAGGCGCGGCCGGAAACCGTGCAAAGCCGGGCCGGCCGTTCGATTCTGCGCTATACCTTGAAAGGCCACTCGAAGACCCTGATCACCGGACGCAGCATCGGCCAGCGCATCGGCGCCGGACACGTGCGCATCATCAAGGATGTGAAGGAGATGTCGCGGGTCAGAGCGGGCGACGTCCTGGTCGCAGACATGACGGATCCGGATTGGGAGCCGGTGATGAAACGCGCCTCCGCCATCGTCACCAATCGCGGCGGACGCACCTGCCATGCGGCCATCATCGCACGCGAACTCGGCATACCCGCGGTGGTCGGTTGCGGCAATGCCACCAGCATCCTCAAGGAGGATCAAGCGGTCACGATATCCTGCGCCGAAGGCGATACCGGATATGTGTATGAGGGCATGCTGGAGTACGATCAACGCAGCATTGAAATGGATTCGATGCCGGCGATCCCGGTGAAGATCACCATGAACGTCGGGAATCCCGACCGCGCCTTTGATTTTGCGGGCATACCGCACAAAGGCGTCGGCTTGGCGCGTTTGGAGTTCATCATCAATCGCATGATCGGTGTCCATCCCCGGGCGCTGCTGGAATTCGACAAGCAAAGCGCCGAACTCAAGGACACCATCAGCAAGCAAATTGCGGGCTACGACGGCCCGGTAAATTTCTACATCGACAAACTGGCCGAGGGAATCGCGCAAATCGCCGCCGCGTTTGCGCCGGAGCCGGTGATCGTGCGTCTGTCGGATTTCAAATCCAACGAATATGCGAATTTGATCGGCGGCAAGAATTACGAACCGCACGAAGAAAATCCGATGCTGGGCTTTCGCGGCGCCTCACGCTACATCGACAAAGTGTTCAGACCCTGCTTCGAACTGGAATGCCGCGCCTTAAAGCGCGTGCGCGATGAGATGGGACTGACCAACGTGCAAGTCATGGTGCCGTTCGTGCGCACCTTGAGCGAAGCGAAGGCGGTCACCCAACTGCTTGCGGAAAACGGCTTGAAGCGCGGCGACAACGGCCTGAAACACATCATGATGTGCGAGCTGCCGACCAACGCCCTGCTCGCGGATCAGTACTTGGAATTCTTTGACGGGATGTCGATCGGCTCGAACGACATGACGCAACTCGCACTCGGCCTCGATCGAGACTCGAGCGTGGTTGCGAAGTCCTTCGACGAGCGCGATGAGGCGGTCAAAGCCCTCATGTCCATGGCGATCAAGGCCTGCAAGCGCCAAGGCAAGTACGTCGGGATCTGCGGCCAGGGCCCTTCCGACCATCCGGAACTGGCGCGTTGGCTGGTCGAACAGGGCATCGACAGCCTGTCCTTGAATCCTGACACAGTGGTCGAAACGTGGATGTTCCTGGCGGGCGCGACTGGTTAGGCGCTGCGACTGTTTTGGCGCTTCGCGCCACTT
>DATCDX010000118.1:0-11230 GCA_036510475.1 Steroidobacteraceae bacterium | reverse complement strand
TTCTTCCGCTTCGCCGTCCGCTGCTTCTGTCATTTTTATAGGTATTGCGGTGTGTGACCCATGCTCGACGCCCGGCTCTCCCTCATCCGTGTGGTGCGGCTTTCAACGAGAATCGCAGCGCGCGCCACGTGCGCCAGCTTATCCGATTTTGCAACGCGCGCGGCCACCGCACGAAGTGGCAAACACGTGTCACGTGTCCCGCTTCAGCCCCATGTGCCCTTGCAAGAGGTTTGCTGTTGCGCTTCGACATTTATGCCCGATACTGGGGCCCATGCAGGGCGCGCAACGGCAGCCACGACCACCTATACCGCGACGATCTATGAGGCAATTTATCTACGCCGTGAAATTGACGACCGACAAGAACGGCGGCTATGTCGTCACCTGCCGCGTAGAATCGGTGCTCACCTGAACGCGCGCGGATATCTGTATGTGGTTTCGGCACCCTCCGGTGCGGGCAAAACCAGCCTGGTCAAAGCGCTGATGGAGCGCGAGCCGCGCATTCGCTTCTCGGTCTCCTACACCACACGCAAGCCGCGCCAGAACGAGATCCCCGGCCGCGACTATCACTTCGTGTCCGTGGAGCGATTCGCCGAGATGGCGGCCGGCGGCGAGTTTCTGGAGCACGCGCAGGTTTTCGACAATTGCTACGGCACGGGGGTGCGAACGGTCGAGGAGGCGCTTGCGAACGGCGAGCAGCTATTGTTGGAGATCGATTGGCAGGGCGCCAGGCAGGTCAGAGCCAGGCTGCCGGAGGCGCGCAGCATTTTCATCCTGCCGCCGTCGCGAAACGCCCTGGAACAGCGGCTCACGGCACGCAGCACCGATTCTGCAGCGGTGATCCAACGGCGCTTGCGGGACGCCGCGCAGGATCTGACGCATTGGGCCGAATTCGACTACGTGGTGATCAACGATCGCTTCGACACGGCGCTCGCGGACCTGCAAGCCATCGTCGAAAACCGCGGCAGCCACTTAGCCGCGCACAGACCGGAAGTGGCGCGCTTCGCGGCCGGATTGGTCTAGCGGGGCCGCACCTCGACTTAATGGCCGGAACCCCCTGATTTCTGCTATTCTTTTAAACCCTTTAACGGAACCTTAGCCATGGCGCGTATCACAGTCGAAGACTGCCTGCAGAACGAACCCAATCTATTCAACCTGGTGTTGTTGGCCGCGAAGCGTGCCCGACGCCTGGCGAACGGCGCGGAAGCCACCGTGGAATGGGAGAACGACAAGCCGACCGTGGTAGCCCTTCGCGAGATTGCCGCCGGAAACATCACCTACGAAATGTTGGAAGAGACCGAAGAGCCGGTGCAGCCACCGGTGAGCGAGCTCGACATGCCGTCGGATTTCCGTGCGCCGCAACTCGGGCTAGGGGATTGATCAAGACCAGCCTCCCTTAAAGAGCACGATGGACTATGCGTCTTCCATACTCGGTTTCTTACCCGGTGGAAGGCGCTCCACCGGGATCAGCCAGCTCTTAGATAAACTCGAAAGCTATTTGTCGCCCGCGCAGGTCGAGCGGGTGCGCGAAGCCTACGACTTCGGCGCCGAAAAGCACCAGGGGCAGAAGCGCGTCTCAGGCGAGCCCTACATCACGCACCCCGTGGCGGTGGCGGATATCCTCGCCGATTTGCGTTTGGACGCGGATACGCTGGTGGCAGCGATTCTGCACGACGTCATCGAAGATACACCGACGGCGAAGGCCGAAATCGCCTCGATCTTCGGCCAGGTCGTGGCCGAATTGGTCGACGGCGTCAGCAAGCTGGACCAGATCCAGTTCAAGAACCGTCAAGAGGCGCAGGCGGAGAGCTTCCGCAAAATGCTGCTGGCGATGGTGCGCGATATCCGCGTCATCATGGTCAAGCTCGCCGACCGCATGCACAACATGCGCACCCTCGGGGTAATGCCCCCCGTCAAACGCCGCCGCAGCGCGCGCGAGACTCTGGATATCTACGCGCCGATCGCCGAGCGGCTCGGCCTGTACGCGGTCAAGCTGGAGCTCGAGGATTTGGGGTTTCGGGCGCTGTATCCCTACCGCTACAAAGTGCTCGAAAGGGAATTGAAGCGGGCGCGCGGCAATCAAAAAGAGTTCATCGGCAAAATCGCCACGACTTTCAAGGGCGCACTGCACAAGTCGGAGATCGTCGCCGGCGTGGAGGGCCGCGAGAAGCACCTTTACAGCATCTACAGGAAAATGCTGAACAAGGGCATCTCGCTCAACGAAATGGTGGACGTGTACGGCTTTCGCATCATCGTCGACAGCGCCGACACCTGCTATCGCGTTCTGGGGCTGGTGCACAGCGTCTACAAGCCGATGCCGGGGCGCTTCAAGGATTACATCGCCATACCACGCGCGAACGGCTATCAATCATTGCATACGACCTTGTTCGGTCCCAACGGCATACCCATCGAGGTGCAGATTCGCTCCGAGCAAATGCACCGCGTCGCCGAGTCCGGCATCGCCGCGCATTGGAAGTACAAATCCGGCGGCGATACCTTCGGTGGTGTCGAACATGACCGGGCGCGCGAATGGCTGGCGAGCCTGGTGCAGATTCAGGAAGGCGGCAGCTCCGAGGAGTTTCTGGAGAGCGTCAAAGTCGACCTGTTCCCGGACAAGGTGTACGTGTTCACCCCAAAGGGCAAAATACTGCGGCTGCCGAGCGGCGCCACCGCGGTGGATTTTGCCTACGCCATCCATACCGATGTCGGCAATCGCTGCGTCGCCGCCAAGGTCGACAGGCGTTTGGTGCCCCTGCGCACGCCTTTGCGCAATGGACAGACCGTGGACATCATCACGGCGAAGGGCGCCACACCGAATCCGGCCTGGTCGAGCTTCCTGGTAACAGCGAAAGCGCGGGCCGCGATTCGCCAGTACCTCAAGAATCTCAAGCGCGGCGAGGCGCTGGATCTGGGACGGCGCCTGCTCGGGCTGGCGCTGGAGGAGTTTTCGCTCAGTCTGAAAAAAATTCCGCCGGTGGACATCGCCGCGGTGGTCAAAGAACTCAATCTCAAAGACGCCGACGAGCTGTACGAAAAGATCGGCTTGGGCGAGCGCCTGGCTGCGCTCGTGGCGCGGCGCCTGCAACCGGCGCAGGCGGGCGGTACGCCGAGCACGGCCAGCAGCGGTCCTTTGATGATCGCGGGCACCGAGGGACTCCTGGTCACGTACGCCCGCTGCTGCTTTCCCATCCCCAACGATCCCATCATGGCTTATTTGAGCGCCGGCCGCGGCGTGATGATTCACCGTCAGAATTGCGGTAATCTCGCCGAGTATCGCAAACAGCCGGAAAAGTGGCAGTCGGTGGCTTGGGAAGCGACGCACGGCCGGTTGTTCTGCTCCGAGATCCAGCTGGAAATCACCAACCGGGTGGGCGTGCTGGCGGCGGTGGCCTCAAGCATCGCGGGAACCGAAACCAATATCGATCAAGTATCGTTGGAAGAACGCGACGTGAGCAGCTCTTCTCTGAAATTTCAGATCCAGGTGCGCGACCGCAAACATCTGGCCCAGGTCATCCGCACCATTCGGCGCATGCCTGACGTGCAGCGCGTCTACCGTTCGCTGGCCTGACTTCATCGGACATATCAAACGTAGCACCGACCTATCGAGCGAAAGAACTTATGAGCAAGCAAATCATTACGACCGCGGACGCACCCGCCGCCATCGGCATTTACTCCCAGGCCGTGCGCGTCGGCAATACCATCTGGGTGTCGGGCCAGATCCCCTTGGATCCCGCGACCAAGGAACTGGTCAAGGGCGATATGGAGGCACAGGTGCGGCGGGTCTTCGATAACCTCAAGGCGGTGGTCGTGGCTGCCGGGGCCAGCTTCGACGATGTGGTCAAGGCGACGGTTTTCCTGGTCGATCTCTCGCACTTCGCTCTGGTCAACAAGGTCATGGCCGAGTACTTTCGCGAGCCCTACCCTGCGCGCGCGGCCGTCGGCGTGGCGGCTCTGCCGCGCGGAGCACAGGTTGAAGTGGAGTGCATTGTCGCTCTGTGATCGAGCCCTCGTTGAGCCAGCCCTCGTCGAGCGAGCCTAGGCCGGTCACGGTGTTGCGCGGCGTCGGCGAGACGCTGGCGACGAGACTGCGCGCCTTGGGCGTCGAAACCACGCACGATCTGCTGTTTCTGCTGCCATTGCGTTATGAAGACCGCACGCGGCTGGTTCCCTTGGGCGAACTGCGAGCGGGGCAGCGCGCCGCGGTCGAGGGCGAGGTGTTGCTCACCGAGGTTGCCTTCCGCGGGCGCCGGCAGATGCTCTGCAAAATCGCCGACGGCTCCGGTTTCCTGACATTGCGTTTTTTCTATTTCACGGCGCAGCAGCAGCACGCTCTGGCGCGCGGCGCCCGCTTCCGCTGTTTCGGTGAGGCACGGCGCGGGCCCAACGGCTTGGAAATCGTGCATCCGGAATATCGGCGCATCGATCCGCATGCCGCAGCGGCGCCGGAGGAGCATCTCACGCCGATTTACCCGGGCACGCTCGGCGTGACCCAGGGACGGCTGCGCATGTTGGTGGGCTTGGCGCTCGATCATACCAGCGCGGCCGAACTCGAAGATTGGCTGCCGCCGCAGGTATTGGCCGATTCGCAGCTGCCTTCCCTGCGCGACGCGTTGCTGTACGTGCATCGGCCGCCGGCGGATGCGCCGGTGGAGCTGTTGCAGAGCTGGCGTCACCCAGCGCAGCGCCGGCTGGCCTTCGAGGAACTGCTGGCCCACCAGTTATCGCTGAAGCTATTGCGGCAACGGATCCAGAGCGATCCCGGCTGGCCGCTGACTTGCGACGGAACGTTGAAGGCCGCCGTGCTCGCCGCGCTGCCGTTTCGCCTCACCCAGGCACAGCGGCGCGCGCTGCTCGAGATCGAGAGTGACTTAGCACTTGCCAAGCCCATGCTGCGACTGGTGCAAGGTGATGTGGGCTGCGGCAAAACGTTGGTGGCGGCGCTGGCGGCAACGCAGGCCGTGCAGAACAAGCGCCAAGTTGCGCTGATGGCGCCCACCGAATTGCTGGCCGACCAACATGCGCAGAATCTTCGGCGCTGGTTCGAGCCCTTAGGCGTGGCGGTTGCGCTCTTGAGCGGACGCCAGACCGGCAAGGCGCGCAGCGCCGTGCTGGCGGGGATCCGCGAGGGGCACGCGGCCATCGTGGTCGGTACTCATGCCTTGTTTCAGGAGCAGGTCGAATTCACGGCCCTCGCGCTGGTGATCGTCGATGAGCAGCATCGCTTCGGCGTACACCAGCGTCTGAGTCTGCGCGAGAAGGGCGTGCAGGGCGGCCACCAGCCGCACCAGCTGATCATGACCGCGACACCCATTCCGCGCACGCTGGCGATGACCGCCTACGCGGATCTGGATGTGTCCGTGATCGATGAACTGCCGCCCGGTCGCACGCCCGTCAAGACCGTGGTTCTGGCCGAAGCGCGCCGTGACGAAGTGGTGCTGCGGATCAGAACGGCATGTCTCGAAGGACGCCAGGCCTACTGGGTGTGTCCGCTGATCGATGAATCCGATGAAATGCCCTATCAAGCCGCGGAAGAGATGGCCGCGGCATTGGCCGCCGCGTTGCCGGAACTCAAAGTCGGGCTGGTCCACGGCCGCATGCCGCCGCCGGCCAAGGAGGGCACGATGCGCCGCTTCAAGGAGGGCGATATCCAGCTTCTGGTGGCGACCACGGTGATCGAAGTCGGTGTCGACGTGCCGAATGCCACACTCATGGTGATCGAAAACGCGGAGCGCTTAGGGTTGGCGCAGCTGCACCAGCTGCGTGGACGCGTCGGCCGCGGCCGGCATGCGAGTTCCTGCCTGCTGCTGTACCGAGCGCCGCTGTCGTCGCTGGCGCGCGAGCGGTTGGCCGTGATGCGCGATACCAACGACGGCTTCGAGGTCGCGCGGCGCGATCTGGAATTGCGCGGACCCGGCGAACTGCTGGGTACGCGCCAAACGGGTCTCGCGCAAATGCGCGTTGCCGATTTGTTGCGCGATGCCGATTTGCTGCCACGGGTGCAGATCGCCGCGGAAATTTTGCTGCGCGATTGGCCGCTGCATGTGGCGCCGCTCATCCGCCGCTGGGTGGGGCATGCCGAGCAATACGGCCGCGTCGGGTAGAATGCTGTCATGAGTCTGCACGATGAACGACGCGCGCCCGGCAAAGCGGCGCAAGATCCCATTCAATGGCTGCCGGCGGAACGCTTGGGGCAACTGACCATGGATGCGCAACTGCGCCCGTGGTTGATCGGCAAGGGGCTGCTCACGCAGCGCCTCAAGGCCGCGTGCCCGGGACGCTTCGCATTGCATGTCGTGGATCAATGGACCGGACTGCTCAGCGCCGCGCACCAGGCGGCGCTGCGCTCGAAAGACAACGCCGGCTTGTTCAGAGACGTTGAAATGTTTTGCCGCGATCAGGTGTGGGTATTCGCGCAGACCGTCATGCCGGACTCGACTCTGTGCGCTCATCCATGGCTGGCCGAGTTGGGCGATTCGGCGCTGGGCGAAACCTTGAGCGGCCTGTCGGCGGTCGAACGCAGCTCCTATGAATACGCCTGGTTGCCGGTGCGCGATGCCGTCACGGCACGCGCGTTGCGCGACGCCCAAGTCAAACCCGCCGGTCTCTGGGCACGCCGCGCGCGAGTCTCCTTGCGCGGCGCGGCGCTGTTGATCCAAGAGCTTTTCCTGCCCGCCATGGGCCGCGCTTAAGGCCACTGAGGCGTGCCACTGCCACGCTCCGGCGACGAGTTGGTGCAGCGGCTGAGCGAGCGCTGGCGATGGTTCGTCTATCGCGTGCGGTTTCACCCGTGGACCACGCGCGAGTTGCCGAGAATCATGAGCGGCGCGCTGGACTACGCGCGCCTGATGCGTTTGGATCGCCCGATCGGCATCTGGCTGCTGCTGTGGCCGACCCTGTGGGCACTATGGATCGCGGGGCGCGGCAAACCGAGCCCCAGTGTATTCATCATCTTCGTGCTGGGCACCGTACTCATGCGCTCCGCGGGCTGCGCCATCAATGATTACGCCGATCGCAGCTTCGATCCCCATGTGGAGCGCACCAAGAACCGGCCATTGGCGGCGGGTCGCATCTCGGCGCTGGAGGCGCTGATTCTGTTCACCGTGTTGTCCATGACAGCCTTGGTGCTCGCCCTGCAACTGAATCGACTGACGCTGCTGCTGGCCGTGGCGGGCGCTTTCCTGGCGGTCAGCTACCCCTTCATCAAGCGCTTTCTGTCGGTCCCACAGCTGTACTTGGGCGTGACCTTCGGCTGGGGAATACCCATGGCGTTCGCGGCGCAGCTGGAACGGGTACCACGGGTCGCCTGGCTGCTGCTGATCGCCAATGTGCTGTGGGTCACCGTGTACGACACGATCTACGCCATGGTGGATCGCGACGATGATCTCAAAATCGGCGTACGTTCCACCGCGATTCTGTTCGGCGACTCGGATCGCCACATCATCGCGGTGCTGCAGCTCATGACGCTGCTTTCCTTGTACCTGGTGGGGCACATGATCCACATGGGAAACTGGTACTACGCGGGGCTGTGCGCAGGGGCCGCTTTTTTCGTTTATCAGCTGTGGCTGATACGCTCGCGCGATCGCGAGGCGTGTTTTCGCGCCTTTCTCAACAATCACTATTTTGGGATGTCGGTGTTCATCGGCACCTTGCTGCAGTACCAATTTACCCGCTGACCGGCAGCCCGCTACCGCGCCACCCCGACCCACCCGCCACGCCCGCGCCCGCAGGAGACGCTCATGAGCCGTAGAGTGGGTCATGTATTCATAGCCAAAGGCAAATACCTGCCATTATCGTCAACCTGATCACGCGCTTCAGGTTGACTAAGAATGCGCCGCATCGAATACTCTGGCGCGCCAAATCTCGCTCGGACGCGCGGGGTTGCATTCGGGCGCCCGGGTCTTCATTAGACGCCCGAGGTTTCGTTCAGGCGCCTATGGTTCCATCGGACGTCAGTGGCATTACGAGGTATTTGTGACCGTACGCAATGATTGGACTCTCGCCGAAGTGCACGCACTGTTCGCGTTGCCGTTCATGGACCTGGTGTTCATGGCGCAAGGGGTGCACCGGCGCTACCAGTCGCCGAATACCGTGCAAATCAGCACGCTCCTCAGCATCAAGACGGGCGCCTGTCCCGAGGATTGCGCCTATTGCCCGCAGAGCATCCGCTTCGACACGGGCCTCGAAGCCGAAGAGCTCATGGAACTGGAGTCGGTCGCCGCGCGCGCGCGCGCCGCCAAGGAATCCGGCGCCACCCGCTTCTGCATGGGCGCCGCCTATCGCTCGCCCAAGCCCAAGGATTTGCGCAAAGTGCTCGCCATGGTCCGCGAGGTCAAGGCCTTGGGTTTGGAATCCTGCGCCACGCTCGGCATGCTGACACCCGAGCAGGCGCAGGACCTCAAGGCCGCCGGTCTTGACTACTACAATCACAACCTCGATACCTCGCCGGCGTACTACAAAAAAATCATCAGCACCCGCACCTACAAGGACCGCCTCGACACCCTGCAGGCGGTGCGCGATGCCGGCATGAAGGTCTGTTGCGGTGGGATTGTGGGGATGGGCGAGGAACCGGAGGATCGCGCGGAATTGTTGCACACGTTGGCGACCTTGCCCGCGCACCCGGAGAGCGTGCCCATCAATCAGTTGGTACGGGTGCCCGGCACGCCGCTGGCTGACACCGCTGCGCTCGACCCCTTTGATTTTGTCCGTGCCGTCGCCGTCGCCCGCATCCTCATGCCGCGCTGCCATGTCCGCTTGTCCGCGGGCCGCAGCGAGATGAGCGATGAATTGCAGGCGCTGTGCTTCCTCGCCGGCGCGAATTCGATTTTTTACGGCGAGAAGCTTCTGACCACGGGCAATCCGGACACCGCGCACGATCAGCGGCTGTTTCAACGCTTGAAAATCGTCGCTGAGCCGCCGCGGACAGGCGGCGATGCACGATGATCTTGCCGGGTATGCGCTAGATCCAGGCGGCGTGCGCCGCGCCTTCGATCGCGCCGCCACGAGTTTCGATGCGGCGGCCGTGCTGCACACCGCAGTGCGCGACAGTCTGTTGCAGCGCCTGCACTTGATCGCGTTGCAGCCGCGCGTCGTCATGGATGCCGGCGCCGGCACCGGGCATGCTGCGCACGCGCTTATACGTCGGTATCCGAAGGCCCTGGTCATTGCGCTCGATTCCTCGCCCGGCATGTTGCGGGCGGCCGGCCGGCAGCAACCGTGGCTGCGCCGCTTTGCCCGCGTCTGTGCGCAGGCCGAGCGGCTGCCGATCGCCACCGGCAGCGTCGATTTGATTCTCAGCAATCTCATGCTGCAGTGGTGCGACCCGGAGGTGACCTTCGCGGAGTTTCGCCGCGTGCTGGCGCCGCAAGGTCTGCTGAGCTTTACCACCTTGGGTCCCGACACGTTGCGCGAGCTGCGCACCGCCTGGGAAGCCGTGGACTCGAACCGCCACGTCAACCAATTCATCGACATGCATGATCTGGGCGACGCGCTGGTACGCGCCGGTTTCGCGGCGCCGGTACTCGACGTCGAACGCTACGCGCTGAGCTATCTTAACGTGCGTAAAGTCGCTGCGGACCTCAAGGCAACCGGCGCCCACAACGTCATGGTGGGCCGCGCCAAGGGCCTCACCGGGCGGGGAAAATTCGCGGCGATGCAGGCGGCCTACGAAGCGTTTCGGCAGGATGACCGGTTGCCGGCCACTTACGAAGTCGTGTTCGGCCATGCCTGGGCGCCAAGCGCCGCCGCGCGGCGCCGCGGCGCAGAGGACGCCACAGTGTCGCTCGACGACATTAAACGTCAGTTGCGCGACCGGCGCGCATCGTGAGAAGGGCGCCGCTGTTCGTCACCGGCACCGACACCGGCGTGGGCAAGACCCGCGCGGCCGCTGCGCTGTGTCGCGCATTCGCACGCCGCGGCGCCCTGGTGGCTGCCATGAAGCCCGTAGCCTCGGGCAGCATGCCGACGCCTGACGGCCTGCGCAATGAAGACGCTCTGGCGCTGATCGGGGCCATGAATGTGCGGGCCGACTATGCGGAGGTGAATCCATACGCCTTCGCGCCGGCGATTGCGCCGCATATAGCGGCCGCCGAGGCGGCAGTCGACATCGATTTCGCGGTGTTGGATCGTGCCTACGAACGCTTGCGGATGCGCAGCGACGTGCTCATCGTCGAGGGCGCCGGCGGCTGGCTTGCGCCCCTCGACGCCGGCCGCGGCTTCGCGGATCTCGCCGTTCATTGGCACATGGAAGTAATTTTGGTGGTGGGCTTGCGACTCGGTTGCCTGAATCACGCGCTGCTGACCGTGGAAGCCATCGAGCGGCGCGGTTTGCGCTTGAGCGGCTGGGTGGCGAACGCCATAGATCCGCATTTCGAGCGCCTCACGGAAAACATTTCCAGCCTGCAGGCGCGTATTTCCGCGCCCTGCCTGGGTTTTTGGGCATTTGCGCCGCACGCCGATCCCGATGCGCTCGCGAAGTCGCTCGCCATCGACGCATTACTGAGCTTCAGCTGCTATCCTAGAGCACATGGAACAGCGCATTGAACTCGCGCCTAATTGTTCGCTCAAGCCCGCGGCCGCCAAGGTTTTTTTTGGCTCCATCTGCCTGTTTTCTTTGTGCTTTTCATTATTTTTCGTATTCCACGGCTTTTGGCCGGTGCTACCGTTCTGGGCGTTGGAAATGCTGGCGTTGGGATTGGCTCTGCACGCCAGTATGCGACGCCGGTTCTACACGCAAACGGTGCTGATTACGGACGCGCAAATCAGTCTGGTGACGCGTTCCCGGCGTGGTGAAGCAAAACAAGAGTTTGCGCGGCATTGGGCGAAGGTTAAACTTCTAAGTCCGCCGCGGCGTCTGGGTCACAGCACTTTGTGGATCGAAAGCCACGGCCGGGCGTACGAAGTGGGCAGTTTCCTTACCGAAGAGAACCGCTGCCTGCTGGCGAAGCGTTTACGTAATTTGGTGGGCGGCATGAATGAGTCGCCGCCGCTTGAAATCGCGAACATAGGGGATCCGTTTAGATGAGTGTTACCAGAGGCGACATTGATGACAGCACTTCTCGGCCGCAGGCCTTCTGGGCCCGAGGGCTCTGTCTCGTTCTAAGCGCCACTGGGTTGGCGGCCACGGCCGGGGCCAACACCTCGAACGGTATCAACTTGCCGTTGGGCGTCACCTCCTTGAGCCGGATGATCTACGGCTTGCACATGGAAGTCTTTTGGGTCTGCGTCGTCATCGCGG
>DATCDX010000117.1:0-3834 GCA_036510475.1 Steroidobacteraceae bacterium | reverse complement strand
TGGAAGCGAAGCAATGTCGCTTGCTGTACGCCTCAGCCGTGCTGTCACCGGCCGCCAACATTTCATCGTCATGCAAGGTGGCTACAACGGCAATCACGACGAGCTTGCCTGCAATGTGTTCAATTCACTGGACGAGGTTGGGCCGCGCGTTTCTCCGGACGAGTACCCTATCCGCCCGATCGGCGCAGGCACTACGCTCGAGCTCGATCACTTTGTGCAAGCGGGGAATTTCAATGATTTAGAGGCCATTCGTTACGTATGTCGACGATACTCGATTGCAGCGCTGATCACAGTGTTAACGGTGGTCTATAGGCGCGGCATTATGGGGACGTTGCGCGGATTTGAGCGACGAGTGTGAACGGCCGGGACCTTGGCGGTTGTCAGCGAAGGTTTGAGTCAGAACGGCGGATCGGATTCGGGACGGTCGAAGGGTGAGTAATTGGGATCGCGATTCTGAGCGCTACGCTCCTGAGCGAGGCGATGCAACTCGCCGAAGTAATGCCGCTCGATGGTCTCGGTGAGATGAGCGAGGAACTGGAGGAGCTCAGCGACCGCCTCGGCGGGCAGTTCGAGCGGGATGCAGACGATCGGCAGATCATTCGGCTCCATGGCGGTGTACCTCAGGTCTTTTTCGGTTTTTTCTCAGCCCTGGATTTGGCGTTACGCGCCGCCCGCTCCTGCGCCTCCTTGAGCCGATAGCTTTTGCCCGCGAGGGTAAGGATTTCGGCCTTGTGCATGAGCCGATCGACGAGGGTGACGACGCAGCCGGCGTTGGGGAAGACCTGATTCCACTCACCGAACGGTTTGTTGGTGGAGAGGATCACGGGGCTGTTCTGGTATCGGCGGGTGATGACCTCGAAGAACAGATCCGCGTAACGCGCGTCGTACGATAAATACCCCACCTCGTCGATCGAGAGGACGCCCGGGCTCGTATAGCGGCGCAGGCGCCGCCGCAGCGAGGCGGAGGAGTCTTGTGCGGCCAGATCATGCAGCATGTCCGAGGCGAGCGTGAAGCGCGCGGTATGCCCGTGCAGCACGGCTTGGTAGAGGATATTTTTCATCAGCATCGTCTTGCCGAGGCCATTGGGGCCGATCAGGACGATGTTGGCGGCCTCGCCGATGAAGGCGAGGGAGAGGATTTCCTCGACGAGCGGACGATCGCACTGGGTGGGCCATTTCCAGTCGAAGTCGGCGATCGGCTTGAAGACGCCAATGCGTGCATCATCGAGCCGCCGCTTGAAGCTGCGACGGGTGCGCTCGGCCTCCTCGATGGCGAGCAACTTCGGGAGCCAAGGTTCGCTGATGACGGACTCGGCGGTAGCGAGCAACCCGTAGAGGCCGAGGTGCTGCAGGCGCTCGCGCAAGTCCTCAAGCTTCAGCGGTAGGGTCGGTGGGTTCGTGGTCACGGGTAAGCTCCTGGGTCAGTTGTTCGTACTCGCGCAGGTCATGGGCGCGCACGGTGACGTGCACGCGCGGATCCTTCGGCAAGGTGACGGCGATCGGCGGCGGCGCACCGCGTGCCGCCAAGTGCTGATCGATGAAGTGGCGTACGGCGCTCAAGTGCGCCGCGTTCTCGGCAAGCGCGGCATCGATGGCCTGGGCCAGGGCGTCGGCACCATGGGTATCGAGGATCTGCAGGAGCCCGCGGGTGAGGACACCCAAGTGCACGCCGTGCTCGGCGGCGAGTTTGTACAGCTTTTTCGATCCGGGGGCGGCATGGTGCAAGCGGTCGAGCGCGCGGTGTTCGCGCCCGGCACGTTTATGGGCGACCAAGTCCTCAAGATGGCCGGGCACCTCGATCGGCTCACCGCGACTAAAGCAGCGCGGGTGGTCGGCGATGGTGTCGAACCCGTCCACGATGCGCACCCGCTCGAGCGTGGCGAGGATCGCAAGCGGCCGGCCGACATGCGTGTGTGGGATGCTGTAATCGTTCAGATCGAAGCGCAGGTATGGCGACTTGCGCGCGATAGCGTCGTGCCGCTCTTCAGTGGGGAAGGGGTTGTCGGGTAACGGCAGCAACAGCGGGCGTTCCTCCTCGAACACCGCATGCACGGTCCGACCGCGGTCTTCCGGGCAGCCGCGCAGTGCTGCCTCCTGCAGGCACCAGGTGGTTGCTTGGGCATTCAGATCGCTGATATCTTTGAACGCACGCGCCGCAAAAAATCGGTCCCGAACAAAACGTATCGCTCGTTCCACGCGCCCTTTTTCGTTCCCGCGCGCGACCGCCACCGGGCGTGGCTGGAACCGATAATGGGCGGCCAACTCCAACAGCGTCGGATTGAAGCGGATCGCATCGATTCGCCGCTCCAGGACTGCGCTGCGAAGGTTGTCATAGAGCACCACTCGTGGCACCGCGCCCCAGGCGGTGAACGCCTCGAGGTGGCCGCGCAGGAAGTTGTTCATCGCGGCGTTCAGATAAAAGCGCAGGAACAGGTGACGCGAGTACGACAGCACCATCACGAAGGCCATCAACGGTCGGGTCGCCTTGCCGATTTTGATCGAACCGAAGTGCGCCCAGTCGCATTGGGCCTGTTGGCCGGGCAAGGTGCGCAAGCGCAAGTATGCCTCGGCAACCGGCCGCGGCCGTAGGCGCGCGACCACGGCACGGAAGTGATCCGAGCCGCCGCAATAACCGCGATCGCGCACCATGATGTACAGACGGCTCGCGCATAACTTGGGGTACGCTTTGAGCGTCTCGAGCATGAACGGGATGAACGGATCCGCCATCGACGGACGCGTCGTCTTCTGTGCCTCCGGGACGCCGGCCTGCGCGAGCACGCGCCGCACCGTCGAGTGATGCAGCAGGAGTTGTCGTGCGATTGTGCCAATCGGCCACTTCTCGGCGTGATGCAGCCGCAGCACCTCCGCTTCCATCGCCCGAGTGATCATCGGCGCCGCTCAGTCGAAGCCCCAGCCGCGCCGCGTACGCAACCGAGTGAACACCGGCAGCGGCACATGGCAAAAATCGCAACGTCCGATCTGGCGCTGTCGGTGCTGATCGCGCTTCGGCGGCGAAGCGGGCAACGGTTCGGGGATGGCGGGTTCATCGTGACGCTCGATCGCGGCCACATCGACCGTGATCGACATCGTGAACACCGGTCCGACCGGTGCACATCCCTGCTGCGTCACTTTCTCGCCTTCTCGCTCGCGCCACTCACGTTGCCGCGCGGCGTGCCGCCGGGCTCCCCGACGCGTACGTTGGTACCGCGCGCCGGCACGCCGGTTCGAGGCACGGCGGGACACGGCCGCACACTCGCCGGGGCAATAAATATTGCCGTGATCGCACGCACCGCAAATGCTCACCAGCACGCTGCAGCCCCGGCAGTTATACAGCCGGTAGCTCTCCTCCCGCTTTTGCACCAAGCCCCCACAGCACTGGACAGCGCCGGGCTGCGCGGGGCTAAATGACGTGCGGAAGATCGCCCCCACAGGCATCGCACCGCTGGAGGCCCGGGGGTTTTGATAGGTTCCCGGGCCTTCTTTGCGTGGGCGTAGCCGCGCAGCTTAGAGCCGAACGCGGCAGTGCGTCGCGACCGCGACAATCTCGAGCAAAAAACGGATACCAGAGCTTCTGCCGCTGAGCGCGGCAGACCGCGCTTCGCCTACGTCTGAAATGACGTCAGAGAAACCAAAGAAAAGCCAAATTCGCCTACCGGATCCCCGGTGGTCAAACCGCGCCTTTCCCCGAAATCACGCGGTTTTCAATCCCCGTTCACACTGCAGCCTCAATCGTCGCCAGTTCCGCAGCGCTGGCGCTTTGTAGCATGAGCTCGACCAGGCGCTTAAGCAGAGCCGAATCGGAAAGCCCTTGGTGGCGCGCCACAGCCGCAAAGC
>DATCDX010000116.1:0-4324 GCA_036510475.1 Steroidobacteraceae bacterium | reverse complement strand
GCCCGCGTGAAATAGGGCTGCGGATTGCCTACACGTTTTGATGCCGGCGCGAAGTGAGCCGGCGCTTTGGTGAGCCGGCGCAGTGAGCCGTACACTCAAGCGTCCTCGGGTAGCGCCACGCCGTGGCGGCGCAACGCCGCGATCAAGGGCGCCAAGTGCCGGCGGTAATGGCGCCAGCGGCCGGACGAGCTGCCGAAAATAGGCCGGCGTATCTGCGCCGCGCTCGCGGTCAGTGACACGGAGCCATTGTTCTGAATATCGACGGCCTGCGCGGCCCAGGTCAGTCCGCAGTGCCGCGCGGCGGCGGCGCCCAGCCGCTGCGGCTCGCGCACCAAATCTTCGTAGACGATCTCGTGCAGTTCCCCGCCGAGCAATCCGCGCCAGTGGTTCACGAGCGCATCGTAGGCCGCGTAGTAGCGCGCCAATTCGTCGAAGTCATAAGTGAACGGATATGCCGCGCCGAACAGCGTCCGATACATGGCGAAGCAGCTATCGAGCGGCGAGCGCCTGATCAGCAGTAGTTTGGCCTCCGGCAAGGCGCGGTGGATGGCCCCCAGGTACAGGTAATTCATCGGCAGCTTCTCGATGATCCGGTCGCCGGAAAAGTCCAGGTGGGCGAATTTCACGTACGCCGCAGCGACGGCATCCGGATCCGCCGCGGCGGCGCGCTGGAACACATCGCCCGTGCCCGCGGACGCCGCCATGAGCGCGCGCGAGAAATTCTCCGTCTCGCCGTTCGAGCGCACTCCTGAAAGCCCGGTCAAAATGCGCTCGGTCAGGGTGGTGCCGGAACGCGGCAGACCCACGATGAATAGGCAGCGCGAGGCATCCAGGGCCGCTTGGCCGCTGTGCGGAGCGGACTGAACGTCGTGCGGAGCGGGGTGGACGTGGTGCGGAGTGGATTGGACGCGACTGGCCTCGGCTCCGCCCGGCGCAGGCTGTTTCGCAACGCTGAGCGCGTCCCGCGAAAAAACCTGCGCGATACGCCGTAACTTCCGCTCATCCGCGGCGATATCGTAGTTCAGGCGCGATCGGCGCGCCTTGGCCCCCGCGGCAAACCAGTGAAAAGCTTCATCGAAGTGCTGCAGGTCGTCCAATTCCTTGGCGAGCGCATAGCCCAAAAACATTTGCGCGCGATGGTCCCCGCCTGTGCGGGCGAGTTGGGCCTGCAATTCGTCGATGTGATTGGCCTCGGGCGTCTGGACACGCAATTCGGAACGCAGCAAGTAGGTGGGATACTCGGCCGCGTCGAGCGCGATGGCGCGGTCACAGGCGGCCTGCGCCTCGGCGAGCCTGCCGAGGCTGCGTTCGCTGCATGCCACGTTGTATAAATGCCGCGGCGACTGCGGCGCCAGTTCCGCGGCACGCCGATACAGGCTGTTGGCGCGCTCATGCTCGCCCAATCCCATCGACACATAGGCGAGGCCGTCGTACGCATCGGCGACCCCTGTCTGCAATTGCGCAGCGCGGGCAACGACTTCTTCGGCTTCGCGCGCGCGCCCCAGCTGCAACAGTATCGAGGCGAGAAAGCCGTGACCGGGAAGGCAGCAGCGGGCTCCGGCGACCGCCCGCTCCGCCAGCGGCAGCGCCTCGTCGAGCCGGCCGGCGCGCATCAATCGGAATGCCTCGATAGGGGGAGATGAAGAAAGGGCGGCCATGGATCTTAAACGCCTGCCAGTCACGCTTGTCGGTCGATAAACTGTACACTGAAACCGCCGGCTCAGAAACTTGCGCCGCCGCCGGGCACCCTGACAAACAGCGGAACTCCTAGGATTTTGCCGTGCCGGCAAAGGCTTTCGATAGGTCTGGCTGCTATGGTCGTTGCGGCAGCATCCGCTGCGTGCCTGCGATTGCGCGATGCGAAGGGGTGTTCAATATGATCGTGAACCGCTGTACGCCCGGCCTGATGCTCGGCGTGAGCATATTCCTGGGCGGCCCCGTGGCCGCTCAACCGGCGCCCGCGTTGACCGCGGCGGATTATGCGCGGGCCGAGAAATTCATGCCATACAACACGGCGCCGCTGGTGCTGCATGCGGTGGAGCACGCAGTTTGGCTGCCGAACGGCAAGCTGTCGTACTGCACCCGTACGGCATCGGGCGACGAGCGGGTGTTGCTCGATCCCAGGCGCTTGACCCGCGATGTGCAAGCCGCGCACTGTTCGAAGACCGAAGCGCCCAACACGGACGAGTCGGTCTCCCCCGACAAGACGCGCGCGGTGTTCGTGCGCAACTACAATCTCTGGGTGCGCGACGTCGCGTCGGGCCACGAGCGGCAGCTGACGACGGATGGCGAGAAAGACTTCGGCTACGCCACCGACAATCCGGGTTGGGAGCATAGCGATCGCGCCATCGTCGCCTGGTCGCCCGACTCGAAAAAACTCGCGACTTATCAGCAGGACCAGCGCGGCGTGGGCGAGATGTACCTGGTCAGCACCAAGCAGGGCCATCCACAGCTCGAATCATGGAAGTACGCGATGGCGGGCGATACCACCATCGCCACGATTCAGCGCGTGATCATCGATGTCGACGCGGCCAAGGTGGTGCGGCTGCAAATTCCGTCCGATGCGCACCGATCTTCCGCATGCTATGACGTGCAGTGCGGCGACGGCGTGTTCGCCGACGTGCAGTGGAGCGCGGATGCATCGCATCTGGCCTTCATATCGACCTCGCGCGATCACAAGCGCGCGCAATTGCGCGTCGCCGACGCCGTCACGGGTGCGGTGCGCGACGTGCTGGACGAGCAGGCGGCGACGTATTACGAATCGGACATTTCCTCCACGTCGCATGCCGCGGTAAATTGGCGCTATCTGCCGCGGAGCCACGAGTTCATCTGGTACTCGCAGCGCGATAACTGGGGACACCTTTATCTGTATGACTTGCGCACCGGAAAGCTCAAGCACCGGATCACGGCCGGCGACTGGAACGTCGTCGAGGTGCTACGCGTGGATGAACAAAGGCGCGAACTGTATTTCCTGGGGGTGGGGCGCGAACAAGCTTGCGATCCTTATTTCGTGCACTTTTACAAGGTGGGTCTGGACGGCGGGAAAGTGAGGCTGCTGACGCCGGAGAACGCCAATCACGAGATTACCCTGGCGCCCTCGGGCGAGTATTTTCTCGACAGTTATTCGCGGCCGGACGTGCCGCCGGTCGCGGTGCTGCGCAATGCCGACGGCAAGTTGCTCGGCACGGTGGAGAAATCCGACATCGCCGGGTTGGTGGCTACGGGCTGGAAGCCGCCGATTCCGATCACGGTCAAAGCCCGGGACGGCGTGACGGACTTGTACGGCCTGATGTTCAGGCCGACGTCCTTCGATGAGACCAAGAAATACCCGATCGTCAATTGGATTTATCCCGGTCCGCAAATCGGCAGCGTCGGCAGCCGGCGTTTCGCCGCGGCTCGTGGTGATAGACAGGCTCTCGCGGAATTGGGTTTCATCGTGGTTGCCATCGACGGCATGGGCACTTCATTTCGCTCCAAGAAATTTCACGACGCGTACTACGGTGACATGCGCGACAACACTCTTCCGGATCAAATCACCGGAATGAAGCAACTCGCGCGGCGCTATCCCTGGATAGACTTGGGCCGCGCCGGCATCTATGGGCATTCGGGCGGCGGCTATGCCGCAGCCACCGCAATGTTTGCTTATCCCGATTTCTTCAAGGTCGGAATCTCCGAGTCCGGAAATCACGATCAACTCGGCTACACGGATGACTGGGGCGAGAAATTCATCGGCTTACTGCAACGCGCGCCCGACGGCACGTCGAACTACGAGAATCAGGATAACGAGAGTATTGCCAAGAACCTGAAGGGCCACTTGCTGCTGTCGCACGGCACGATGGATGATAATGTGCCGCCGTATCTGACGCTGTTGCTGGTCGATGCGCTGATCAAGGCCAATAAGGATTTCGATCTGGTGCTGCTGCCGAATCAGCGTCATCCTTATTTGGGCGAAGCAGGGGCCTACATGACGCGGCGACGTTGGGATTATTTCGTTCGCTACCTGCTTGGCGCGGAACCTCCCCATGAATATGCCATGCATACACCTGCGGACCACGCCGACACTTCGGATTGATGATCGATCGGAGGTATGGAATCAATGTTACGCAATGAATCGGCCGCGGCGCCCACGCCGCGCGAAATCGAAAATGCGTGGATCACGCTGTCGGATGGTTGCCGCCTGGCGGTACGCATCTGGCTTCCGGGCGACGCGGAAACCCAGCCGGTGCCGGCCATCCTGGAATACATTCCCTACCGCAAACGCGATTTCATGCGGCGGCGGGACGAGAGCATGCATCGTTGGTTCGCGGCGAACGGCTACGTGGCG
>DATCDX010000115.1:0-7623 GCA_036510475.1 Steroidobacteraceae bacterium | reverse complement strand
AGGGAGGACATCTGTACTACAACCGTGCCGTGAACAATATCGGCACGACCCACATCACCAACGTCTACAACAGGACCGTAATCAATAACACCACCGTGAATCGGGTCAGTTACAACGGCGGCAGCGGCGGCGTGCGCGCCCGGCCGAGCGCAGCCGATCAGTCGGCGGCGCATGACAGGCACATTGCCGCCACCTCGGTGCAGTATGAACACGAACAGACGGCCCAGCGGACTCCGGCGCTGCGCGAGCGCGCCAATCGAGGCCATCCGCCGATCGCGGCGACAGCGCGGCCCGGCGCATTCTCCGGAGCGGGCGTGGTTCCCGCCAAGCACGCAGGCACCGGGCGTGCCGTTCATTCAACATCGCAGCCGCGCGAACCGGCGCCTCGTGAGCAACAGCAACCACGTGAACGGGAAAATCAGCCCCGACAACAACCGCCGCAAAACGAGCGTCAATCGCGGCCGGCACAACAGCCACGCCCTGCCGAAAAGCCACGCCCTGAAGAGCATTCACGCGCCGCGGAGCGTCCACCGCAACATCAAGAAGAGGACCATGAGCATCATTAACCAGGCCTGCCCAAGCACCCAGCCGCGGTAGCTCACGCAATCGGCGCGTGATACCGCACGCGGCGTCAGCCTGGCAGCATCGGGCGGCCTTCGTGGGCCACCAGCAGATCGTGCATGTCGTCCGCATGCTCCTCTTCGACCACCAAGATGCCTTCCAGCATGGTGCGGGTCCCCGGATCATCGTCGCCGAAATACCGGATGAGCTCGCGGTAGTGGTCCACAGCGATGCGTTCAGCGATCAGGTTTTCCTTGATCATCTCGACCAAGTTATCGGCACTGCCATATTCGGATGCGGCGCGCGTGGTCAGCCCGGTGGGATTGAAGTCGGGCTTGCCGCCGAGCTGATTGATGCGCTCCGCCACTTGATTCATGTGGTCCTGCTCCTCCTTGGCGTGCTGTGCGAATTCCGCTTTGACACCTTCGCTCGAGATCCCGGACGCGGCCACCGCATGCATGGTGTAGCGCAGTACGCAGACGATCTCGGTGGCCAGGACCGATTGCAGTATCTCGACAGTCTTCTTCACATCTCCTTGATAGGTGAAGGTCACGCCGCCGCTTGCAATATTTTTGCGTGCCCGCTCGCGCAAAGTCTTCACATCGGTCAGAAACGGCTTGGAATCAGAGCTTTGCTTGGTCACTGTATTGTTCTCCTGGATAAAGCGGTGCGGTAGCGCGTATTTATACACCGTCGAGCAACATCCAGTCACGGAACCTCTGGCCGCGCGGTGTCAGCCGACAGGCCAAATCATTGTCAGCGATGCGCTGACAGCGGTTGCGCGCTCGCCTAAACTAAAAGCCATGTCGACCCATCAAAAATTCGCGTCGGGCTTATTATCGGCGCTGTTCTGCGCGCCCCTCGCCGCCGCCCCTATCGCGCCCACGACCCCGGCGGCGCCCGACGAAGCCCGCACCGCCTTCATCGCAGCCATGCAGCGCGTCTCACTGCACCAGCCGGATATGGCGGATTCTCCGGCGCTCAAGGCCTATGCCATTTACGACTACCTGGTTGCGGCAAGGCTGCGGCGCGACCTCGGCATGAAGCCCGCCGACGATCTTGACGCAACCATCGATGGCTTCATGCAAGCTCACTTAGGCCAGCCGGTCACACGCTCCCTGCGGCGCGACTGGCTTGCAAGCCTCGCCGAGCGCAGGCGGTGGGACTGGTTCCTGCCGCGTTCGGTGGATGTTACTGACCCGCTGTTGATCTGCGATCAGCTCGAGGGGCGATTGGCCACCGGCGATCTTGGAGCCTTGGGTGCCGCGGCGCTTGCTCGCTGGAGCATGCCGCAGAAGCAACCGGACCAGTGCAACGACGTATTTGTTTGGCTGCGCCAGCAGGGTCTACTGACGCCGGCATTGGCGGAGAGCCGCACACGCGCCGCGCTCGTCGCGGACAATCCCCGCCTGGCCCGCGAATTCGCGCTCGACGTTCCCG
The DNA here is from genome assembly GCA_036510475.1 of Steroidobacteraceae bacterium. Lineage (GTDB taxonomy): Bacteria > Pseudomonadota > Gammaproteobacteria > Steroidobacterales > Steroidobacteraceae > Bog-1198. Next base: position 5,622 of record DATCDX010000115.1, on the reverse strand, counting down.
TGGCGCGATCCGCGGCGCTGCTGCAATGGTCGGACCTGCTGGAGGCGCCCAAAACCGCGCTGACCGTTCTGGCGGCTCACCCCGACCTGCCGGTGGAACCGGAGGCGCTGGCGGCCGGATTCGATAAGCTGGCACGCACTGATTCAGTCGCGGCATTGAATCTCCTGCCGTCGCTTCTCGGCCGCGCTCTGGAGCCTGCGATTCGAACGCGGATGCAGCGGGCCGCCGCGCTCGGCGCCGCTTACGACCGCGATCCGCGGGCCATTCCCGCATTCGATGCCTTGGGCTCGGACGCGATCGATACCCAGGTTCAGGAATGGCGGGTCCGCGCAGCCCTTTGGACCGGTGACTATGTAAAAGCGCGCACCTGGATAGAATCGATGCCCAAGAGCCTTGGCACGCAGCCGCGCTGGCGCTATTGGCGCGCACGCGCCGTGGCGCTAACCAGCGGCGCCGACGCCGCCGCGCCACTATTCGCAGACATCGCCGGGCTGCGCGACTACTACGGTTATCTCGCCGCCGACCGTCTGCACCGCGATTACAGCCTGAACCCACATGCTTCGCCGGATGACGTCGCAGCACAGGCCGCAATGGCCGCGCAACCTGGGATGATCCGCGCGCACGAACTGTTCGACTGCGACATGGCGGATGACGCCGCCGTGGAATGGGCGGTGGCGTTGGGCGGCGCCGCGGCCGCCTTGAAAATTCAGGCCGCGCATCTTGCTGCGCGTTGGGGCTGGTATGCCGTGTCCATTTCCACATTGGCGCAGGCCGGCGAGTGGGACGACGTGCGCCTGCGCTATCCGCGCCCTTACGAGCGAGCCGTCGCCAGGGGCAGCAAGCTCGCGCAGTTGCCCGCCGATTGGATACTGGGCGTCATTCGCCAAGAGAGCCTGTTCCGCAAAGACGCGGTCTCGCGCGCGAATGCGCGCGGGCTGATGCAAATGCTACCGTCCACCGCCACCGCGGTGGCTCGCCGCTGGCATCTTCCGGTGCCCCAGCGCGACAGCTTGTTCGACCCTATCGTGGCTGTGCCGCTCGGCGCCGCCTACTTGCGTGAATTGCTGGACCGGTACGGCAACCAACTCGGTTTGAGCCTGGCCGCTTACAACGCGGGCCCGGTGCCGGTTGCACGCTGGTTGCCGCACCGATCCATGGACGCCGACATCTGGATCGAAAACATTCCCTACGGCGAGACGCGCGCTTACGTTCAACACATCCTGGAACACATTGTCGCCTTCGCCTGGGTGAGCGGCGCGGAGCCGCCGCGGCTTGCGGTACTCTTGCCGCCGATCGAGCCGCGCATCAATGCGACTCTGCCATAAAGAAAACGCTGTAGCTGGGCGAAACGATGCATTCGCCGGTCAGTTGCCGCCGAGAAGCCCCGCGGTGACGTTGATCGCGAATCCCAGAATGGACGCATTGAACAAAAATGAAATCAGGGTATGCGCAATCACCACTTTGCGAATGCCGATCTGCGTGGTCGAGACATCCGCGGTTTGACAGGCCGCGGCGATAGTGAACGAAAAATAGGCGAAGTCCCAAAACACCGGCATCGGCGTCTCGGGAAATTTAAGCGGCCGCTCGTCATCCTTGGTGCTGTAGAACATGTCGGCATAGTGCGTCGTGAACACGGTGGGAACCAAAAGCCATGAATTGACCAAGGTCAAGGCGGCCAACAGAAAGTGGGCAACGCGTTGCGCGCCGGCGAGTTGCTTGATGTTCGCGAGCGGCTCGACGATCGCGACCAGACTGAGCAGCGCCGCGAGGGTTACGACCACCAGAATGATGGGCGCGGACTCATCCTCTTCGGCGTATCGCGAGCAGATTTGCTCCGAGGTCAGGCGCGACATCCAGATGAAGATCAGCACCAGGAATAACGCGACTCCGCAGTTCCAGCACACCAGCAAGCGGCTCAGCGCCGACCAGCGGCCCGGGAGAAAGAAAAAAATCGCGCAAGCGGCGGCCACCGAAATCGCCAGCCGCGGATGATCGCGAATCAATCTCCTCACGGGCCCGCCACCTGCGTCACCGCACCGAACCCATGAAACGTCATGCTGCCGCTCTACTTGCTTTCTTTCGCCACCAACCACTGCACCAGTTCGATCAGTTGCTCCGTTCCCCCGGCCGACTCGACGTGCAGCCGATACTTGCCGTTGACGATGATGGTGGGAGTGCGATCGACGCGGTACGCCTGAACCAGATCCTCGTCGGCGCGCACCTTGACGTCCACGGCAAAGGACTTCGCGGTGCTGAGGAATTTCTCGACCGGCACGCCGGCGCGCTTATTGTAGAACTGCGCCGCGTCCTCGATGCTCGGCAGCCGCGCTTTGACGGCGTGAGTCGCAGGATCGATGACGGCCAACTCGCCGCTGGTCCAAACCGCCTCGAACATCGCGTCATGGGTTTTATCCGCGACGCCCAGCACTTGGGCGGTACAGTACGCGAGCCGGAACATGGGCCAGTCCTCGCTTGGATTGAAGGCGGCCGGCAGATAGTCGACCACGACGTTCGGCGGTAGGCTCTGTTTTAATTTGTGCATGGTGGGCTGGAACAGATTGCACGCCGGGCAGGCGTAGGAAAAAACTTCGGTGACTTCAACCTTGCCTTTGGGCAGCGAGGTGGGGCGTGCCGGTTCTACCAAGAAATAATTGACCCCTTCCGTCCAGGTGGGTGCGCTGCGAACGGGCGCGCAAATGCTCAACGTAAGCACGGCCGCCAGCGCGGCTGAATACAATAGTTTCATCGAGGCTCCTTGGTCTCTTTGCAAAACTTCACCCAATAGGCGGCGAAGCTGCACAAATTCTAGCGCATCTTGACCGCCGACCGGTGGGCAGAACGAGGCGGCGCATGCAATACTGGCGCCGCCACAGCCAAAGGAGCCACACCCGGCTAGACAACACGGGTGGAACGATTCGTGATGACCGATCCGGAAAACCGCGAAACATCTGCGCCGCGGCGTGGCGTCAAGGCGTTCCTCATCAGGCACTGGGTTGCGATGCTCGTCGTCGTCCTCATCGTGGTGCTGATGATCGTCTTCGTCAAATACGTACAGCACAAACAGCCGCTGGCGGCGGCTTCAAGACGTGGGCACGGCGCGCAAGGCGGTCCTGTCTCGGTGTCGGTGGCCACGGCCGCGACGGGCGACATCCGGCTGCTCATTCCGGCCTTGGGGACGGTCACACCGCTCGCCACCGTGACCGTCAGAACGCAAATCAGCGGGGTGCTGCAGAAGATCGCCTTCACCGAGGGACAATTGGTGCACCAGGGCGATTCATTGGCACAGATCGATCCGCGTCCCTACGAAGCGGCGCTGCAACAGATGCAGGGCAACCTGCGGCGCGATCAGGCGCTGCTGGCGGACGCCCGGCTGGATCTGAAACGCTATGAAGGACTGATTAAAGAAGACTCGATCGCGCAACAACAGCTCGACACGCAGCGTGCATTGGTCGATCAGTACGAAGGCACGCTCGAATCGGATAAGGGGCAAGTTCAAACCGCCCAGGTGAATTTGCTGTACACGCACATCGTTTCTCCGGTCACAGGCCGGGCCGGGTTGCGCCAGATCGACCAGGGCAACTACGTCACGCCCGGCGATACGAACGGCATCGTCGTGATCAATCAGCTGCGGCCCATCACGGTCATCTTTCCGATCCCCGAAGACAATGTGCCAGCGCTCGTCAGCCGTATGCACGGTGCGCCGCTCGACGTGGCGGCCTACGACCGCACCAACAGCGCGAAGCTGGCGGACGGCAAACTGCTCACCATCGACAATCAAATCGACGTGACGACCGGCACGGTGAAACTGCGCGCGCAGTTCGACAACGCGGACGGATCGCTGTTTCCGAACCAGTTCGTCAATATTCAGCTGCTCCAAGAAGTGCTGCGCAATCAGATCATCATCCCGAACGCCGCCGTGCGCCGGGGCGCACCCAACGGAGTTGCATCCACTTTCGTCTACGTCGTGAAGCCCGACCATACCGTCTCGGTACGCCCCGTGACACTCGGTGTGGTCGATGGCGAGCGGGTCGCCGTCACCAAGGGACTCGCCGTCGGCGAGATCGTGGTCACCGAGGGCGGCGACCGGCTACGGGACGACGCGACGGTCCAGTTGCCCGGCGCAGCGGCGACGGGCGAGGCGGCTCCGGGCGCTGCGGCGCCCGCTGCCCGCGGCGCGAAATCCGGCCCAACCGGACGGCGCGGCTCGCATCGGTCCAAATCGCACTCCAAACCATCGCAATGAGGTTGCTCGCTGTGCCGCCGGCAGCTGCGGCCGCACCCGCATGAATCCGTCGCGCATTTTCATTCTGCGCCCGGTCGCGACCACGCTGCTGATGGTGGCGATATTGGTGGTCGGCGCCATCGCCTATTTGCAGTTGCCTTTGTCGGCGCTGCCCGAAGTGGCCTACCCGACCATACAGGTGCAAACCTTCTATCCCGGTGCGAGTCCTGAGGTCATCACATCGGCCATCACTGCGCCGCTGGAAAAACAGTTCGGCCAAATGCCCGGCCTGAATGAAATGTCCTCCACCAGTTCCGGCGGTGCCTCGGTCATCACCCTGCAGTTCACTTTGTCGCTCGCCATCGACGTGGCCGAGCAGCAAGTGCAAGCGGCGATCAGTGCGGCGCAGAATTTGCTGCCTCAGGACCTGCCCGCGCCGCCTATTTATGCCAAGGTCAACCCCGCTGATGCGCCGGTGTTGATTCTCGGCGTGACCTCGACCGTCATGCCCCTGACGGAAGTCGAGGACTTGGCCGACACGCGCATTGCGCAAAAACTCTCGCAAATCAAAGGCGTCGGCGTCGTCAGCATCAGCGGCGGCCAGAGGCCGGCGGTGCGGGTCGTGGTGAACCCGCGCGCCATGGCGGCGTATGGATTGAATCTCGATGACTTGCGCACCACCATCAGCAACGCCAATCAGAACGGCCCGAAGGGCACTCTCGACGGCCCGAGCAACGCCTACACGGTCAATACCAACGATCAGATCAGGAACGCCGAAGATTACGGCAATGTCGTAATCGCCTATAAGAACGGCGCGCCGGTCCGCCTCAAGGATGTGGCCACATTGGTGTCCGGAGCGGAAAACGCCAAGCTCGGCGGCTGGATGAACTCCACCCCCGCCTTGATCATCAACGTGCAGCGTCAGCCGGGCGCGAATGTGGTCGACGTGGTCAATCGCATCCAGGCACTGCTGCCCTCGCTGCAGGCGGCGATGCCGGCCGGAGTCGATGTCACCGTGCTCACCGACCGCACCACCACCATCAGAGCCTCGGTCGCGGACGTGGAGTTCGAACTGATGCTGGCGGTGGCGCTGGTGGTTCTGGTGATTTTCCTGTTCCTGCGCAATGTGCCGGCCACGATCATTCCGAGTCTGTCCGTGCCGCTGTCCCTGATCGGGACGTTTGCCGTGATGTACCTGGCGAATTTCAGCTTGAATAACCTGTCGTTGATGGCCTTGACGATCGCCACGGGTTTCGTCGTCGACGATGCCATCGTCATGATCGAGAATATTTCGCGCTACATCGAGCGCGGCGAAACTCCGCTCGAGGCGGCGTTGAAAGGCGCGGGACAAATCGGCTTCACCATCATCTCGCTGACCGTCTCGCTCATCGCGGTGCTCA
>DATCDX010000114.1:0-9189 GCA_036510475.1 Steroidobacteraceae bacterium | reverse complement strand
GCGGCGGCGAACGAACCCTCATCGAGCCGCCGCTCAATTTCCTGCCGCAGCCTCGACACGGCCGACGACAATTCCTGGCTGCGGCCCGGTGCTTCGCCGAGCCAGAACGGAATCGAGGGAGGTTGGCCGTGCGCATCCTCGACGCGCACCGTGCCGCGTTCGACGCGCAATATCCGGTACGCGGTATTACCCAGCTGGAATACATCCCCCTGCAGGCTCTCGACGGCAAAATCCTCGTTGACCGTGCCGACCAAGTGCCCCTCAGGTTCCAGCATCACCCGGTAATCCGCGTTGTCCGGAATCGCGCCGCCGGAGGTCAGTGCCGTCAGCCGCGCGCCCTTACGAGGTCGCAGCATCTCGTTGACCGCGTCGTGATGCAGCAGCGCACCGCGGCGGCCGCGGCGTGTGCTGAAGCCGTCCGCGAGCATGCGCACACACTGGTCGAATTCCTCGCGCAGCAAGCCCTGGTAGGGATACGCCCTGCGCATCAGATCGAACAGCTCATCCTCCCGCCATTCCCGCGCCGCCACTTCGGCGGTGATCTGCTGCGCCAATACGTCGAGCGATCCCTGCGGCACCCGCAGATGGTCCAGCTCGCCGCGCCGCACCGCATCGAGCAATGCCGCGCACTCCACCAACTCGTCGCGGGACAGCGGAAATAATCTGCCTTTGGAAATGCCGCCCACCGAGTGCCCGGCGCGCCCCACCCGCTGCAGAAAGGCGTTGATGGAACGCGTCGAACCGATCTGGCACACCAGATCCACATCGCCGATGTCGATGCCGAGTTCCAGCGAGGCGGTGGCCACCAGCGCCTGCAGTTCGCCGCGCTTCAGCCGCTGTTCCGCGTCGAGGCGCCGCTCCTTGGAAAGGCTGCCGTGATGCGCGGTCACATGCTCCTCACCCAGCCGCAGCGAGAGCTGACGCGCCACGCGTTCGGCCAGCCTGCGCGTATTGACGAACACCAAGGTGGTGCGGTGCTCGCGAATGAGCGCGGCCAGCCTGTCATAGACCTGAGTCCAGACCTCGCCCGACATCACTGCTTCGAGCGGCGCCGGCGGCACTTCCAGGGCCAGATCGCGGCGGCGCGCGTGGCCGCTGTCGATGATGGCGCACGGCTCGTGCGCCGCGCCGCCGACCCCTGTCAGGAATCGCGCCACCTCGTCGATCGGCGTTTGCGTCGCCGACAATCCCACGCGAATCAACGCGCGTCCGGTCAACGCCTGCAGCCGCTCCAGCGAGAGCGCCAGGTGCGCGCCGCGTTTGTTGGCGGCGACGGCATGAATTTCGTCGACGATCACTGTACGGCACGTGCTAAGCATGTCCCGGCCGGACTGCGAGCCGAGCAAAATGTACAGCGATTCCGGGGTGGTCACGACGATATGCGGCGGCTTGCGCCGCATCTGCAAGCGTTCGGACTGCGAGGTATCGCCGGTGCGCACCACCGCGCGAATGGCGACATCGGGGAGATTCAGCGCGGCGAGTTCTTCGCGAAGCCCCTCGAGCGGTGCCTTAAGATTGCGCTGAATGTCATTCGACAGCGCCTTCAGCGGCGACACGTACACGATTCGCGTCTCGTCCGGCAGCCCCGAAGCCAATCCCTCCTTGACCAGTTGGTCGATGGCGGCAAGAAATGCCGCGAAGGTCTTGCCGGACCCCGTAGGAGCCGCCACCAAGACATGCTGCCCGGCCGACAGCGCCGGCCATGCCCGCTCCTGCGCAGGCGTGGGCGCATCGAAAGTCCGCGCGAACCACGCGGCGACGGCGGGATGGAATGAATCGAGAGCGTTCATGATTTGGCTGCGGCAGGGAGGCTCACATCATAGCCCACCACTCGCCGTTTTAGATATCAGGCCTCGATGATCCAGCCGCGCGCCTTGGCGGCGTCGAGAAATTCGGCGACGTCGGTGGTGCGGGCGCTGCCGGCGGAGCGCTGCTGCAGCTCCGCCACCAATGTGTCGCGATCGCGCGATCCATTGCACAGTTCCAATATGGCTACCGCGCTGCGATTGAGCTGTACTTTTCCGCCGCTGAACACCAGCACAGCGGCGTCCGGCTGCTCCTTAATCTTGCTCAGCCGCACGCCCGGCGCGAGTTTGATGCCCCCTCGCTCCGAATCCGAAGGAAAACGCGTGTGCCGGAAGCGCATTGCAATGCTTGCAAGCAGGTTGCATGCCAGACTCGGACTTTGCGCCGTTATGGGACTCGATGCGGTATTTGAAGCCGCTTGCAGCGCCGGTACAACGTGCTGCGGCTCACATGCAGCAGTTTTGCAGCGTGCGACATGTTCCCATTGCTGCCCCGGATGGCCCTGACCATGGCCTGCCGCTCGGCGGCCTCGATGGGATGCAGAGCCGGCGCCCCGTCCGGCGAGTCCATTGCGGTCTCGTCAGCGCCGCAGCCGTTGATTGCGCCCGGGGACATGCCGCTGGAACCGCTGCGAACTTCGCTCGGCAGATCTTTCAAGCGCACCACGCCCCCGTCGCAAATCGCCAGTGCGGTGCGAATCACGTTGCGCAACTCACGGATATTCCCCGGCCAGTCGTAGTCCAACAGGCAGTGAAATGCATCCATTTCGATCGCGGCCGGCCGGCCGTCGCTGGTCTCGGCGCTCAGAAGTTTGCGGATCAACTGTTCCTTGTCGCCACGATCGGCAAGCGAAGGCAGTTCCAGCGTAATACCGTTCAGACGATAGTACAGATCCTCGCGAAATTGACCGCGCGCAATCATGCCACGCAAGTTCTGGTGCGAAGCGCATATCACGCGCAAATCGACTTTCATGGGCGTCTCCGCACCCAGCGGCACGACCTCATGTTCTTCGAGCACGCGCAGCAATCGCGTCTGCAGGCCCAAGGGCATGTCGCCGATCTCATCGAGAAACAGCGTTCCACCGGAGGCTTGCAGAAGCTTGCCCTTCATCCCCTCCCGGCGCGCACCGGTAAACGCGCCGGACCTATATCCAAAGAGTTCGCTCTCGATGAGCGATTCAGGGATAGCAGCGCAATTGAGCGCGACGAAGGAGACTCGGCCGCTGGCCGTGTGCAAGGCGCGGGCAAACAGTTCCTTGCCGGTTCCGGTCGCGCCTTGGATCATGACTGAGACGCCCGAACTCGCCACCCGCCTGGCGCTGCGGACATTGCGCAACATCTGCGGATCCTCTCCCGCAAGTTCCTCGAGCTGCATCGCCACCTTGGGTGACTGCGCCGGCACGAGATGCATCACGTCGGCGGTGCGGGCGCTTCGCGGATCCGGCTTCAACACCTTCGCATCGCCCGCATCATGACTCAGACTTGCAAAGTATCGCCGTCCCAGTAGCGCGTCGCGCACCGGCCACAATCCCGTCGCCCGCACGGTCTCAGGATCGGCGGTTTCGTCCGGGTGCATGTCGAATATATCATCGACCCTTCGACCCACCAGTTCGCGGCGTTCCGTCGCACCGAGCAGCCGCAGCGCGGTTTCGTCCGCGGCGATCACCGTGGCATCGCCCGCCAGCGCCAGGGCGCCGTCGTGCTGTAAGTTGACGAACTCGGGCCTGGCGTGAAATCGCAGCAGGTTGCTGCATTGGAAATGCCGTAAAAATAAGCATTTTTCGATGAGCTTCGCCGAGAGTTGCACCAGCGCCATGATGTAGGTCTGGCTCTCGCGCGTGCCCTGAGCATTCAGCGTCGATGCATCCAGCACCGCGACCAGCGAGCCGCTGGGATCGTGAATCGGAGCCGCGGTACAGGACATTCCGATATGACACGCCCGAAAATGCTCGTCGCGGTGCACGATCACCGGCCGATTCTCCGCGATGCAAGTGCCCATGCCGTTGGTCCCTTGACGCGATTCGCTCCAATCGGCACCGAGCAGCAATCCGGCCGTGCGAAAAGTCTGCAGCACACCAGGATCGATTTTCTCGTAGAGAACCACGCCGCTCGCGTCGGTCAACAGGAGGGCGCATCCCGATACGCCGATGTGATCGTAGAGCCAGTCGATTTCCGCCGACGCCATCTGAATGAGATCCGCATGACGCTCGCGATATTCTTTGAGTACGTTGCCGTCGAGGACCACGGGGGCGTCCGTACGATCGGGGTCGAGAGAGTAATCGACCATACAGCGGCGCCACGAGGCCCCAATGGCCGGGGTAAGAACGCCCTGCCGCAGTAACTCTGCGCCGCCACTCACGAACCTGGTCACGGCAGCGGCATGTTGCGATTCTATTTGTGTAGCCATCCGTCCCCATGGTCCATGGTGCTTATCGCTCGTCGCGTCCCTACAACACTTGCCGGCTGTCTTCCGGGATTTCATCCCGCTGTCGACAGGATCACAAGCCCAGCGGCAAAAGTCAAATGGCCACCGCTGCCTAGCGCTGCGATTGGGACGGCCTCAGCCAGTGCGCCGCCAGCGGCGGAATCAGCAGCAAGCTGACGAGCGTCGAGGACACCAGGCCGCCGAGAATGACCACCGCCATGGGACCTTCAATTTCGTGTCCAGGCTGGTGTAGCTGCAAAGCAACCGGCAGCAGCGCCAATCCGGTGAGCAGCGCCGTGAGCAGCACGGGGGTCAGCCGTTCCTCGGCACCGCGGGTGGCGGTTTCCCGATTCCACGGTTGCCCCTCTTCTTGCACCAGATGATCGTAGTGCGATACCAGCAAAATGGTGTTGCGGGCTGCCATCCCGAACAGCGCGACGAAGCCGACCATGGCCCCCAAGGTCAATGTGCCGCCGGTCAACGCGACGGCCACGACGCCACCGATCAGCGTGCTCGGTAACGACAGCAGCACGAGCAGCACATGGCGCATTTGGCCGAAGGCGAGCGCCAGCAGCAGGGTGATCAGGATGAGTGCGGCCGCCGAATGGAGCAGCAGCTCATTTTTCGCCGCAGCCTGCGCTTCGGCGGCTCCGCCGTAGCGTAGATACACTCCCGGTGGCAACCGCACCCTCGCCGCCACCGCGTTGCGCGCGGCCTCCGCGTAACTGGCCTGATCCGCGCCCTTGGGCGACGCGACCACGATCTGGCGGCGCAAACCATCCTGATGGTCCACCAAACTGCGTGTCAGCACCATGCTGATTCTTGCGACGGAGGACAGCGGCGTCACCACCCCATCGCGGCCACGCAGCAGCAGAGCCCCGACCGCGTGCGGATCGGCACCGGCGTGCGCCATATGCACGACAATCGGCACGCTGCGATCCGCCTCATTAAGTTCAGCCGCAATACTGCCGTGATAGGCCGCATTGACCGTCTGTAGCACGTCCGCCGCCTGCAGACCGTAAATGGCCAATTGTTCCGGCAGCAGATCCAAGTGCAGCTCCACCTCGCGCGGCGGCACGGTCAGCCGCACGTTGCCGCTGTCGGGCAGAGCCTGCAACACCTGGACTATCTGCGCCCCGACACGATCGTCGGCGTCGAGATCGGAACCGATGACGCTGATAAAAAAGGGCGCCGACTCGCCGGTCAGGGTCTCACCGATACGCTCGGCCAATACCGAGTAGATCTCCACCAGTTGATTTGGATAGTCATCGAAAACGTCGCGTATGTCGGCGTCGATCGCGCTCGCGCTGCGAGCCCCCTGCGGATCCATCTGCACTTCGAATTCGCTTTTATTGGGCGCGTCGGGATCCTGTCCGTTCTCGGCACGGCCGATCTGTTCGGCCACGCTCTTCACGCCCGCTATGGCGAGCAGGCCCTTGGAGATTTTTTCGCCGACACGAGTGGTCTCGGTCAACGAAACCCCGGGACGCAGCGATGCATGCGCGATCAGGTAATTTTCACGGAAGTCGGGCAGCAAGCGCGCACCCAGCAGCGGCAGACAAACGATTCCGGCGACGCCGCTGACGGCTACAATCGCGATCAGCACGCGAGGCCTTCTGTCGAGCCACAAAATCGCGCTCAGCTGCCGCCGTTTGAGACGCCGCAGAAAGGCCGCTTCGGACTTGGGCTGATGCCGCGCCATCACCAGCGCACACAATGCCGGCGTCGCGGTCATGGCGACCAACAGCGACAGACCGACGGCGAGCAGGAATGAAATCGATAGCGGCCGGAAGAACGCGCCCTGCAATCCGGACATCATTAATATGGGCAGAAAAGCCACCGCAACCGCCGCCGTCGCGTAAAACACGGGTCGTCGTACTTCGAGCGAAGCGCCGATGAACAATTGGCCGATATCCACGTCGTGCGGCGCAGTACGGCGGCGGCGCAGTATGTTTTCGACATCGATCACCGCGTCATCGACCACCACACCGAGCGCAACGACGAGCCCGCCGAGCGTCATGGTGTTCAAGCTCAAGCCGCAGGCTTCGAGCACCCACACCGCGGCCAACAGCGCCAGGGGAATCGCGCTGAAGGAGACCAGCGCGCCGCGCCAGTCGCGCAGCGTTATCAGCAATAGCGCGACCACGAGGATGGCGCCTATGGCCAGGGAATTACGCAGCTTCTCTATGGCGCTTTCAATGAAGCTCGCGGGCCGCAGCAGCGCCGCATGGTACTCCAAGCCCTGTTTGGCCAGCATCGGGGCGATGGCGTCGAGACGCCGCTCGAGGGCGCGAGTGACTTCGAGTGTGTTGGCGCCGAACTGAGTCGAGGTTTCGATCAGTATGCCGGGTTTGCCGCCGATCAATGCGTCCCCGAAGCGCGGCTCCGCGCCCTCGCGCACCGTCGCAACGTCGCGCAGACGTATCGGATAGCCGTCGCGCGTGCCGACCACCGCCTGCGCCAGCGCATCGAGCGTGGCGCCGGGAGCCTGCGCTTGTATCACGATGCGCTGCGCGGGCGTTTCTATGTAGCCGCCGCCGATCAACGCGGTCGCGCGTTTGGCGGCGGTCAATACATCGTCGAGGACGAGTCCGGCCGCGGCCAGTTTGGCCGGATCGATTTCAATTTGGCGCTCGCGCACTGCGCCGCCGAAAATCTGCACCTGGGCCACGCCAGGTACGGCAAAAATTTGCGGTTTGACGGTCCATTGCACCACGTCACGCAACTCGACCGGCGAGAGCCGGTCGCTCGTGTAGCCAAAGTGTATGAGATACTCCATTGAGGAGCTCAAGGGTGACAATAACGGAGCCCCGATTCCCGGCGGAAGGACACCCGCAAACTCGGCCAAGCGCTCGGTTACCACCTGACGCTGTCGATACGGATCGCCGCCGCGGTCGAACACCACCTGGATGGCGGAAAGGCCTTGGCTGGAAGTCGACCGAACCGTTTTGACATTCTCGGTGCCGGCCAGCAGCTGTTCCAGTGGCCGCGTGACGAGTGACTCGACTTGAATCGCGTCCAAGCCGGGAGCCTCGGTCTGCACCAGCACATGCGGCGGCGCAAAATCCGGAAATACATCGAAGCGTGCGGAGAGCAGTGCCGCAAGGCCCAGCAACGCGATCAGGCACGCGAGCGCGGTGACAATGCGTGGGTTGCGCAGTGAAGCGCGAACAAAGGCGGCAAGCATGCGTCGCAGGTCCTAGTCGTCGTCGTCGTCGAGCCGCTGGACGTCCACGCCCTGCAATGTCCAGAGCACCCCGGCTCCCTGCATCACAATGTTGTCATCATCATCCACGCCATTAGCCAGCCAACCGTCGCCGTAGGGAACCAGCAGATTCACTTTCACCGGGGCATAGCTGACCTTCCCTTGGCCTGTTTTTCCGTTCACCTGCCGGTAAACGTAGGCCCCTTTCTCGCCGTAGAGCACTGCGTCGCGCGGCAACAGCACGCCCGTGCGCTCAGGCATCAAGAGGGCGAGAGGCACGCGCGCTCCCGGCCCAAGTCCTGCGGGCGCGTTGCGGATTTCGACCAGCAAACCGGCGTTCTGCAATTCTGTGTATTGGCGCAGCACTCCGAGGATGCGTCCGGGTACCCGGATGCCGTCCACGTTCAATAGCACACTGTCGGGCAACATGGCGACGCTATGCCGGCCAGGCCAGTCGGCACGCAGCAACAGGCTGCGCCCGTTTGTCGCGGCGTCGACTATTCTCCGGCGCGGCTCGGGCGCCAGCGCGGACAAAGGACCCCAATGCAGGGTAAAGCGCGCAGACGCCAATTCCGCTTGCGCCTGCGATTTCGCGTACTCCGTCTGCGCGGCTTGAAGCATTTTCAGCGAAGCACCGGCACCACCCTGGTACAGAGCGCGCAAACGCACGAGTTCCGCGGATGCCGAATGTTCCGCCGCCGTCAAGACGGTCACGTCGCCCACGTCGGACAGCAGCGTCGTTGCATCCAGCACCAGTCCGAATGCCTCGATACGCCCCGGCGCCGTCACAGCGCGCGGATGAGCGACACGGATACCGGCAGCTTGCTGCTGGTCGCCGTTCAGCGTCGGCATGGTCGTGTCGTCGCCGCCGGCGGCGGGGCTTTTGTCGTCATCGTCGCCGACGGTAGCCGACGAGTGCAGCAGCAACACGCACAACGCCAGCTGCATCGCCTGTTTGCGCCGGCTTTTCACGAGCCGCCCGAGGACATGGATTTCGCCAGGGCGAGTTCCGGACCCGACAGCGGCGCTCGCAGCACGTCTTCTAGCGTATCGCGTGAAGTCTGCAACTGCGCCCGCATCTGGATCAATTCCAATTCGGCGCGCGTCGCGAGGATTTCAGCGCCGATTCGTTCCGGGGAATTCATTTCACCCAAACGAAAGCTCAGAGCGGACTGTTGCTCTTGTTGCCGCGCCGCCTGCACTTGCTGCTCGGCCACGGTTGCGCTCGCATACGCGATTTTCTCCGCGCGCTCCGCCGCGGCGATCTCTCCAAAGATGTCTGCCTGTACCGCCAGCATGTGTTGGCCGGCAAGTGCGCGGCCGGCCCGCGCTTCGGCGATTTCGTTCTTGTTGCGGTTTAACGGCAGTGTGAAGCCCAAGTCAAATGGAAATTTCGCGATGCCGTGATCCCAATAGAAGCCGGGCTCGAGCACTAATTGCGGGTATTGTCGAGCCACCGCCTGATGCAATTTGGTTTCCGCCGCCGCGTATTCGCCGATTGCGATCCGTAGATCAGGCCGCGACAACAGCGCCTCCTCGCCGGCCGCCCGCAGCTTGGTTTCGTTCACGGACGGCGGTTCGCCCCAATCCGGCCATGCCAACGTGATCCCGTCGAGGGCACGTGGCGGCACGCCCAGTGCTTTGGCTGCGGCCGCTTGCGCAGCTCCGGCAATTACACGCTGTTCCGATTGCTGCTGCTCGATATCGATGCGCGCTCGCTGCGTGGCCAGCAGTTCGCTCGGCGGATCCTCCCC
>DATCDX010000113.1:0-7147 GCA_036510475.1 Steroidobacteraceae bacterium | reverse complement strand
CGGCTCACTCGGTATCGCTGGCCGCGGCGGAAAAGACGCTGCAGATTCTCGACGAGACGGACGCGCTGGAACGCATCGCCGATTACGGCACCCGCCTGCGCAACGGCATGCGCGCCGTATTGAGCGCACGCGGGGTCGCGCATAGCTTCGTCGGCCATCCCTCCATGAGCGGCTTGTACTTCGCACACGAGTCGCCGCGCAATTACCGGGCGTGGAAGAGCAGCGACTATTCCTTCTACGACGCCATGGCGCAGGTGCTGCACGACGAGGGTGTGCTGTGTGAACCCGATTCGCGCGAACCTTGGTTCGTTTCCGCGGCGCATGATGCATCGTGCCTGAGCGATACCTTGAAGGCCTTCGAAATCGCTGTCGATGCGACCTTGAAGTCGGGCGGTGCCGCGCGCAAAGTGCTGGCTTGAGCGCGGGTCCGGTGCAGCATCCGCAGGACCTGGACGCCATCATCGTCGGCGCCGGTCACAACGGTTTGGTTGCCGGGTGTTATCTCGCGCGCGCGGGACTCAAGGTCCTGGTGCTCGAACGGCAACCTTATATCGGTGGGGCGGCCGTCAGCCGCCGCCTCTACAAGGACTTCACGTACTCGAATTGTTCCTATGTATGCAGCCTGCTCAGGCCGGAAATCATGCGTACCCTGGAATTGCCGAAATACGGCCTGCAGATCATTCCCTATGAGGGCGGCTGCACCATGATGCAGGGCGGCGGCCATTTGGCGATGTACGACAATCACGATGCGCTGCGCCGCGAAATCAGCCGGCACTCCAAGCGTGACGCGGAAGCCTATGAGCGCTATTCGCGTGATGTCATGCGGCAATGCAAGTTCATCAAGCCGCTGTTGATGCGTGAGCCGCCTGATCCGACCTCATTCAAGCCGCGCGACATCAAGGAATTATTGTATCTGGGCAAGCGCTTTCACGGCATGGGCGAAGAGCGCATGTACGATACGCTGCGCTTCTGGACCATGAGCGCCGCGGATTTTCTCGATGAATATTTCGAGAGTGAAATCGTCAAAGCGCATTTCGCCGGCACCTCCATCATCGGTACCGCGCTCGGGCCGCGCTCGCCCGGATCAGCCTACGTACTGCTGCATCACTACATGGGCGATATCGACGACACGGTTGGCGCCTGGGGGTTCGCGCGCGGCGGCATGGGCGCCGTCACCAGCGCGCTCGGCGCATCTTTCCAGGCGAGCGGCGGCACCATCCGCAGTGGCGCCCCGGTAGCCGAGATTCTGGTGCGCAATGGGCGCGCCTCCGGTGTGGCACTGGCGGACGGCGAGGAAATTCACGCGAAACTGGTAATTTCCAATATGGACGTGCGCCGCACCTTTCTCGACACCATGGATGCGAAGGAGTTGCCGGACGAGTTCCTGCGTCAAGTGAGAAATTTCAAGATTCGCGGCTCCTCCGGCAAGCTCAACATCGCCTTGGACGGTCTGCCGCAATTTCCGGCGATACCGCAAGGCTCACCCTGCACGCGCGGCGACATGCATGTCACGGACACCATCGAAATGATGGAACGCGCCTATGATGACTGGAAGGACGGCCGTTGGTCGCGCGCGCCGTACATCGACATGCTGATCCCATCGCAAATCGATCCGACCATGGTTCCGGACGGCAAGCACTACATGTCCGTGTTCGTGCAGTACTGCCCTTACGAGTTAGCCGATGGCGCGTGGACCGCGGCCAAACGCCAGGCCTTCGGCGACACCGTGATCAATACCATTGCGCAGCACAGCCCCAATTTCAAAGACCTGATCCTGCATGCCGAAATCCGCACGCCATGGGACATTGAAAATGAAGTCGGCCTCACCGAAGGCAATATCTTTCAGGGCGAGTTGACCATGGATCAATTGTTGTTCAACCGCCCGATACCAGGGTTTGCGCAGTATCGATCGCCGGTGCGCGGCGTCTACATGTGCGGATCGAGCACGCATCCCGGCGGTGGCGTCATGGGCGCTCCCGGCGCGAACGCCGCGCGCGCCGTGCTGCGCGATCTTGGGCGGAGCCCTTGATCGTGGCGGCCTCTGCCCAGTACGACTGTGTCGTGATCGGCGCCGGCCATAACGGCTTGGTGTGCGCGGCCACATTGGCCCACGCCGGCCGCTCGGTTCTGGTGCTGGAGACCTCTGCTCACGTGGGCGGGGCTGCACTGACCCGTGAATTTGCGCCGGGATTTCGCGTCTCGGCCGGCGCGCACTTGCTGCATCTGATGCCCGCAGCCTTGCTGCGTGAGCTCAAGCTGGAATCCCACGGACTCGAATGGGCGGCGCGGGGCATGCCTACCACGGCGTTGCTGCCCGATGGGCCGCCGCTGCTCGTCGCGGGCGAACACGCCGAGCCAGGCCGAGCGCTCGCGCCGGATCCAGCAGCCGCGGCGGGACAGGCAATGTCCGCCGCCGATGCCGCGGCGCTGTCGTCGTATACCGCACAAATGCGGCGCTTTGCCGCGGCCCTGGTACCGATGTTTTCCAAGGTGCCGCCACGCTTGGGCACGACCGATTGGTCCGATCGGCTGGCGCTGCTGCGCCTCGGCTGGCAGGTGCGCAAGCTGGGACGGCGGGATATGCGCGAGCTGCTGCGCATCGTCGGCATGAATGTTTACGATTTACTTGAGGAGCACTTCGACTCCGCGGCGCTCAAAGGAGCGCTGGGGTTGGACGCCGTACTCGGCGCGAATTTCGGTCCGCGCTCGCCCGGCACTGTGTTGACCTTGTTGTATCGTCTGGCCGCGGAATCCGCCGCGGGCGCGTCCGGGCTGTCACAGCCGAAAGGCGGCATGGGCGCATTTTGCGACGCACTGGCGCGGGCCGCGACGGCGGGCGGGGCGGTGATACGCACCGGCACGCCGGTGGCGGGCATTTTGGTGGAAGCGGACCGTGCCGTCGGCGTGACGCTCGAATCGGGCGAGCACATCCGCGCGCAGAACGTGATTTCCAATGCCGATCCAAAGACGACGTTTTTGAAACTGCTGGGACCGCGCCACCTCGACACGGGTTTCGTGCGCCGCGTGGATCATATTCGCACGCGCGGCCTGGCCGGCAAACTGCACCTCGCCTTGAACCGTGCACCGCCGTTCAGGGACGTGAGCGCAGCGAGTTTGCGTGGACGATTACTGCTCTCGCCGTCGCTGCAGCATATCGAACATGCCTACAACCATTCGAAGTACGGCGAGTTTTCCGCATCCCCGGTCATGGAAATCACCGTTCCCTCCGTCAATGACCCCACACTGGCGCCGGCCGGGCAACATGTGTTGTCGGCCGTCGTGCAATACGCTCCCTATGCGCTGAAAGAGGGTTGGCAGAGCGGGCGGCAGCGATTCGTGGACACGGCGCTCGATACCTTGGAGCGAGTGGCCCCCGGGCTGCGCAACTGCGTGCTCGGGGTCGAATTGCTGACTCCGCTCGACATCGAGCGCGAATTTCACATCAACGGCGGCCATTGGCACCACGCGGACTTGGCGTTCGACCAGTTCCTGATGGTCCGGCCGGTGCCGGGCGCTGCCCAGTACCGCACGCCTGTGCCAGGTCTGTTCCTGTGCGGCGCGGGGTGCCATCCGGGAGGCGGGGTCATGGGCGTGGCCGGACGAAACGCCGCGAACGAGGTGCTGACACAGGGCTTGAAATCACCATGACAGAAACCGCCGCACCGCATTTCAAGCAGCCGCTGCTCCGGACACCGTTTCACGAGCGCGCCCGGGCCCTTTCCCAAGTCGATAGCTTCGTGGCATGGGCCGGCTACACGACGGTGGATGTGTTCACCACCATCGAGCAGGAGTATTTCGCGATCCGTAATGCGACGACACTCTATGATTTGACACCGATGGTGAAGTACCGCGTCAACGGCCGCGACGCGGTGCCGTACCTGAATCGCCTGCTGACCCGCGATATCGCCAAGTTGAAGCCGGATCGCGTGGCGTACTGTGTCTGGTGCAATGATGCCGGGCACCTGATCGATGACGGCACGCTATTTCGTCTGGGCGAAACCGACTATCGGATCTGCACCGCGGAACGGCAGATCGACTGGCTGCTCGATTCGGCGATCGGCTTCGAGGTCGAGATTGCGGAGGTCACCGAGCAAATCGCGGCTCTCGCGGTGCAGGGCCCGACTTCCTGCGCGGTGCTGAAGGCCGCGGGCCTGCACGGTATCGAGAAACTCAAGCCCTTTGAAATCGGCTATTTTGCCCTCGGCGCGGATAAGATCATGGTCTCGCGCACCGGCTTCACCGGCGACTTGGGATACGAGCTGTGGATGGAGCCGGGAGCCGCCGAAACCATTTGGGATGTCTTGATGGCGGCAGGACGTTCGCGCGGCATAAGGGCCATCGGTTCGCAGGCGTTGAATATCGCGCGCATCGAGGCGGGATTCCTGCTGCCGAATTTCGACTTCGTGTCCGCCGAACACACCATTCGCACCGGCCGCGACCGTTCGCCGCTGGAGATGGGTCTCGCATGGCTGGTGGATTTCAACAAGGGACATTTTACCGGACGGCGCGCCTTGCTCGCGGAGCGTGAACGCGGCGCGCGCCGCCAACTCGTCGGCTTGGACGTCGCCGGCAACAAACCGGCCCATAATGCGCTCATCTACACCGACAGCGGCGGTAAACGCGAAATCGGCAGCGTCACGTCCGCAACCTGGTCGCCGACTTGCAAGAGTAATATCGCTCTTGCTATCGTCGATGCACCGCACTTCCAGATCGGTTCGACGGTTTGGGCGGATATTTACTTGAACCGTGAACTCGTATGGGAGCGTCGGATGTCGCGTGCGCGGGTGGTCGAGCGTCCTTTTTTCGCGCCTGACCGGCGCCGTGCGACCCCGCCTGCGGAGTTCTAAGAGGCGTGGCCGCAACGCCGAAATCCCTCGCTGACCGGCCCTGGCTCGACCCGGACGCCAAGCCGCAAATCGTCATCGAAGGCATCAATAAGACGTTCGGCGCCTTTACCGCCGTGGACAACGTCAATTTGAAGATCTTCAAGGGCGAGATGTTCGCCTTGGTGGGCGCCTCCGGTTGCGGTAAGACGACGCTGCTGCGCATGCTGGCGGGATTCGCATCCCCGAGCGCCGGCCGCATCATGATCGAAGATGCGGACATGACCAAGGTTCCCCCGCACGAACGTCCGGTCAATATGATGTTTCAGTCATATGCCTTATTTCCCCACATGAGTGTCGAGGAGAATGTGGGTTACGGTCTGCGGCGTATGACCTTGGACAAGCCGGTCAAGCTCAAGCGAATTCAAGAAGCGCTGGAAATGGTGCAGTTGGCGAGCATGGCGAAACGCAAGCCGCATCAGCTGTCGGGCGGCCAGCGTCAGCGCGTCGCCCTGGCGCGCGCGCTGATCCGCCGCCCCAAGGTATTGCTGCTCGACGAACCCTTGAGCGCGCTCGACAAGAAGCTGCGCGAACAGACTCAATTCGAGCTGATGAACATCCAATCGCAGGTCGGCATCACCTTCGTTTTCGTGACTCACGATCAAGACGAGGCCATGGCGCTGTCGACCCGCATCGCGGTGATGAATCGCGGCCAGGTCGTACAAGTGGGAACCCCGTCGGAGATCTACGAGTTTCCACAGAACCGCTTCGTGGCCGATTTCATCGGCACCACCAATCTTTTCGAGGGCACGGTCAGCCGCAGCGAGACCGGGCATATCATCGTCAGCAGCGTCGAAGCGGGATGCGACCTGATCGTCGATGAGCTGGGCCGCTTCGGCAGCGGCCAGCGCGTATGGGTGGCTTTACGCCCCGAGAAAATCCGCTTGAGCAAGGAGCGCATCACAGACGACCGGGTGAATCAGATAAAGGGCATGGTATGGGAATTAGGCTACCTTGGAAATCGTTCGACGTATCGCATCAAGACCGAGACCGGCAAGCTGGTCACCGTGTTCGCGCAGAACGACCGGCGGACGTCGGAATGGTCCATCGATTGGAGCGACGAGGTGTACCTGAGTTGGACCGCCAATTGCGCCGTGCTGCTGCACCAATGAAATTCATCGGTCTGCTGCTGCTGTTCTGCGCGCTGCCCGCGTTTGCCGGCAAGACTCAGAACGTCGTCTTGATCGTCAGCGACGGGCTGCGCTGGCAGGAAATATTCACCGGCGCCGATCCCAGCCTGCTCAACGAGAAGGCCGGCGGCAGCTGGGTGTCGGAGGCGGATCTGCATAAGCGCTACTGGCGGACGGACGTGGACGCCCGGCGCGAGCTGCTGTTTCCCTTCCTGTGGGGCACCGTAGCCAAGAAGGGTCAGCTGTTCGGCAATCAACTGAAAGGCAGTGTCGCGCACGTCACCAACGGCAAGGCGTTTTCCTATCCGGGTTATAACGAAATGTCCACCGGCTACCCCAATGACGCCATCGACAGTAATGAATTCGGCCCCAATCCGAATGCGACCGTATTCGAATGGCTGAACAAATTCGATGCGTTTCGCGGTCGCGTGGCCATCTACGGCACGTGGAGTACGTACGACGATATATTCAATAAAAAGCGCAGCGGCCTCGTGATGCAGACGGGTTGGAATCTGCCGCACAAGGCGCACGAGAGCCCGCGGGACGCATTGCTGCACGAGTTGTACGACACCACCACGCGCTTCGATGAAGAGGACGTGGGAAATTCATTTCTGCAGATCCCGCTGTTGGACTATGTCAAGTCAGGCCATCCCCGGGTGCTGTTCGTCGGTTACGGCGAAACCGACAATTGGGCGCATCAGGGCCGCTACGATCTGGTGCTCGACAGTGCGCATCGCTTCGATTACTTCGTGCGCCAATTGTGGGACACCATGCAGGCGATACCTCAGTACCATGACAGCACGACCTTCATCATCACCACCGACCATGGACGGGGCAGCGGCCTCACCGAGTGGAAGGAGCACGGGGTCGAGGAGAAAGGTTCGGAGAATATCTGGATCGCCGTGATGGGTCCGGACACGGCGGCACTCGGTGAGCGTACTCACGTCGCTGCGGTGACCCAGGCACAGATCGCGGCGACGGTGGCCGCGTTCGTGGGCAAGGACTACCACGCCGCCGTGCCGAAGGCGGCGCTGCCGATCACGCAGGTTTTGAGCGATACGCATCATTAATCGGCATCGGCGCGCGCTGCCGGCCGGCCGCCGACGGTGCGTGCGTACGCGCGGGCGTGGAACG
>DATCDX010000112.1:0-2147 GCA_036510475.1 Steroidobacteraceae bacterium | reverse complement strand
GCCTCGCACGTCATGCAGCTGCCCTCAGGCTCGGTACAAATTTCCCGCTTCGATTTCGACACGGCCGAGCCGACGCCGTTTCGCGTGCTGATGCTGCACGACTTAAGTTTCGTGGACCGCCGGCAACGCACGGCGCGGGATTTCATTCTGGTGTTCCTCGGCATATCGGTGCTATTGCTGGCGCTGTTGATCGTGCTGGTGGCATGGCTGCAATTGCGCCGCTGGGCCAAGGTGCTGATCGGCGATATCCGGGGCAAGCGCTTCCTCGACGACGCCGAGTCGCCGCGCTCCTCGTTGCCGATACTGTCCCAGGTGCGCCTGGTGCTGGCGGAGGCCGAAGAGCGGCAGCGATTGGAGATCGATTTTCACGAGAACTGGACGCCGCAGGCGCTGCGCCAGGTGGTGCGCGATCACCTGCGTTCCGCGCAGGTCATCATCGTCTCCAATCGCGAGCCCTACATTCACAACTTCGATGCGGACCACCGTCCGGTGGTGCAGGTGCCGGCGAGCGGCATGGTGACGGCGCTGGAGCCCATCATGCGCGCCTGTTCGGGCGTGTGGGTGGCGACCGGCGCGGGCACCGCGGACCGCGAGACGGTGGATCGATACGATCAGATCCGCGTGCCGCCCGACGATCCCTCCTATACCTTGCGCCGCGTGTGGCTGACGCCGGAACAGGAACAGGGCTTTTACTACGGATTTTCCAATGAGGGTATCTGGCCGTTGTGCCACTTAGCCTATGTCCGGCCGGCGTTCCGGGCGAGCGATTGGCGCGCATACGAAGAGGTCAACGCTAAATTCGCCGACGTCGTGGCGGCGGAATCCAACACCGACAGTCCCGTGATTATGATTCAGGACTTCCATTTCGCGCTTCTGCCGCAACTCATCCGCAAGAAAATACCCAAGGCGACCATTGCGCTGTTCTGGCACATCCCGTGGCCGAACGCCGAAACCTTCGGCGTGTGTCCGTGGAAGCGCGAGATGTTGCTGCATATGCTGTCCGCGGACATCCTGGGCTTTCACACCCGCTATCACTGCCAGAATTTCCTGGACAGTGTGGATCGCTTCGTAGAGTGCCAAATCGACCACGAGCACATGACGGTCACCCTGCAAGGGCGCGTGTGCCGCGTCGCGCCCTATCCGATATCGATCGAATGGCCGCCGCGCTGGCTGCAACATCTGCCGGATATCCCCACCTGCCGGGCGGCGGTGCGCGCGCGCTACGGCATCGGCGCCGACGTGTCGCTCGGGCTCGGCGTGGAGCGCTGGGACTTCACCAAGGGCATCATCGAGCGCTTCCATGCGCTGGAGGCGCTGCTCGACAAGAATCCGCGGCACCGGGGGCGGATCAGCCTGTTGCAAATCGCGGCACCGTCGCGCGGCCAACTACCGGCGTACCAGTCCTTGCAGGAGCAGACGTACAGTGAAGTGGAGCGCATCAACACCAAGTTTGCGGAAGGCGATTGGCGGCCCATCATCCTGATCGATGAACATCAGGAGCCGCTGCGAGTCTACGAACTATACCGGGCGGCCGACTTCTGCCTGGTCAACAGCCTGCACGACGGCATGAACCTGGTGGCGAAGGAATTCGTGGCCGCGCGCGATGACGAGGACGGCGTGCTGATACTCAGCACTTTCGCCGGGGCATCGCGCGAGTTAACCGAGGCGGTACTGATCAATCCCTTCGACGTCAACGAAACTGCGGAGGCCATGGAGATCGCGATGCGCATGGGGCGCGACGAACGGCGCAATCGCATGAACTTGATGCGCCGCACCGTCAAGGAGAACAATGTGTACCGATGGGCCGGGCGGATGCTGATGGATGCGTCGCGGATACGGCAGCGGCAGAGCTTGCCGGCGGCGCGCCGCTCAGGTGCCTCCAACAACAACGGCTAGGCGCCACCCAAGGGATTGCCTAGGGCTGCCTGGTGCTACGCGCGCAGCCGCCGCGCGGCGAATGCACAGAGGCGCTCGGCGGCCGCTTCGAGCGTCGCGTCGCGCTTCGCGATACACAGGCGCAACAGCGTCATGCGGGGCGGGACGGCATAGAAGGGCGACAGCGGAATGGTGGCGATCTTCGCCTCACGAATCAACCGGTCGGCGAAATCCATGTCGTTGTCGCGGCTCAGCGCGCCGTAATCCACCAA
>DATCDX010000111.1:0-2626 GCA_036510475.1 Steroidobacteraceae bacterium | reverse complement strand
GGAGGAATCCAATCTCGGGGAATTCGACTTGATTCGCCGCTATTTCGTGCGTGGCTCGCCGACGCACGGGCTGCCCCACGGCGCGGCGCATGGAGCGGCTCGCGGCGCGGACACGGATGCCGGCGTGATTCTCGGGATCGGCGACGACGCGGCGCTCATCGAGTTGCCTCCCGGCACGCAGTTGGTGGCGGCGGTGGACAGCATCGTGGTGGGCCGCCATTTTCCTGAGGGCGCTGATGCGCGCTCGATCGGCCATCGGGCACTCGCGGTCAACTTGAGCGACATGGCCGCGATGGGTGCGACGCCGGCATGGGCGACGCTGGCGTTGACCATGCCGAGTGTGGATCCGGAGTGGCTGCAACGCTTTGCCGACGGCTTTTTGGATCTTGCGGATGCGCACGGCGTGGCTCTGGTCGGTGGTGACACCACTCGTGGGCCGCTGACGTTGAGCGTGCAAATACTGGGACATGTACCCCGCGGCGCGGCGTTGCGCCGAGGCGGTGCCGCGGCGGGGGATGTGTTGGCGGTGACGGGAACGCTGGGTGATGCGGGAGCGGGCTTGGCGTTCGCTACTGAAGACAACGCGACTGCAGGAGCGCCGACTCATACCACAACCATGGACCGGGCAGCGGTGACTGAGCTCATTCGGCGATTCGAGTATCCCAGTCCGCGGGTGGCATTGGGTGTGGCGGCGCGGGGCATTGCGACAGCGGCCATGGATTTGTCGGATGGGTTGGTGGGCGATTTGCCGAAGTTGGCGCAGGCCAGCGGACTCGGCGCGCATGTGATGGTGGAGCGTTTGCCGTTGTCGGATGCGATGCGCGCGGCGGTCGCCGACCCTCAGGCGCGCGATTGGGCGTTGGCGGCGGGCGACGATTATGAGCTGCTGTTGGCGGTGCCGCCGGAGCGCTATGCCGCGCTTGCGGGGGCGGCGCGGCAATTGAACTTAAGATTGACGGCGATCGGCGAATTGCGCGCAGGCGACGCTGTGACGTGGTCGCTGAATGGGCGGGATTTCGTGCCGGGTGTGCGCGGTTACGACCACTTCGCGCAAGCCTCGACCCGTATCACAGTTTAGAGGCGGGCTACCGAAGTATCCTCTGGGCCCCAGTTGAAAAGACGCCCCGCGGCTCACGGTTACCCTTGACCAATACTCGCTCCAGCACTCTCGCGAAATCCCAGACCGGTCGTGGCTCCTTGCCTGAGAAAATCGGCAAGTACATGATAATCAACGAGGTCGGGCGCGGCAGCACGGGCGTGGTGTATCTGTCGCACGATCCTTACTACGGCCGGGACGTGGCGATCAAGGTGTACAACGTCGATGCCAGCGGCGATGAGGGCCGCAAGCGGATCGCGCGCAAGATGTTCCTCTCTGAGGCACACATGGTCGGCATGTTGCAGCACCCGAACATTTTGCCGATTTACGACGCGGGTGAAGAGAACGGTCATTGCTACATCGTGACGGAACACGTGCACGGTGCGCGCACGCTGGCTGCGTATTGCCGCCCCGATAATTTGCTGCGCATCGATGACGTGGTCGAGCTTGTCTATAAAGCTGCGCGGGCACTGCACTACGCCCACAGTCGCGGAGTCATTCACCGTGACATAAAGCCCAGCAATATCATGCTCACCATCGACAGTGAGGTGCGGATCATCGACTTCGGCATCGCGTTGGTGGCGGATTCGGAAATCTCGCGGATCGAGGGCATCGCCGGCAGTCCTTCCTACATGTCGCCCGAGCAGGTGCAGTCGATCGAGCTTACGAACCGCTCTGATCTGTATTCATTGGGCGCGGTGATGTACGAACTGCTGACGGGAACGCGGCCATTCAGAGCCGGCAATCTGCAGAAGCTGCTGCATCAGATCGTGTTTGCGACGCCGCCACCCATCCACACGTTGCGTCCCGATATCCCTGAGGAACTCGAGACCGTGACCGCGATGGCGTTGCAGAAAGAGCCGGAGAAGCGCTACAAGACGGGCCTCGACTTCGCGGCCGAGCTGACGCGCGTGCATCAGAAATTGCGGGCGCAATACAATCGGATCGATCAGCAGGAGCAGTTCAGCTTGTTGCGCAAGCTGAAATTTTTCCACGAATTCTCGCATGGCGAAATTTGGGAAGTGCTGCGCGCCAGCAGCTGGCAGGACTACGCGGATGCGGAGGAGATCGTCAAGGAAGGCGAAATGGACGACCGCTTCTACATCATCGTGCAGGGGCGGGTCGGCGTCGAGCGCCTCGGCAAACCGCTGGGGTATCTGGACAGCGGCGATTGCTTCGGCGAAACCAGTTATGTGCGGGGCGCGAAACGCACGGCGACGATCATCGCCGCAGGGCCGGTGACCGTCATGAAGGTCAGTTCCACTCTGCTGGAGCAGGTGTCGGCGGAGTGTCAGCTGCGCTTCAACCAGGTGTTCCTGCGCAGCATGATCGGGCGGCTGCAGAACGCGGAGCGAGGGTCTTAGCGAAGGGGCGAGCGAATCAAGTAGCTTCCTTGTCGTGCTCGATCATGGCGTAGGCCGAGTGATTGTGTATCGACTCGAAGTTCTCGGACTCGACGATGTAGGCGCGGACGCGCTTGTCCTTGTTCAGGGCCACGGCGACGTCGCGCACGGTGTCCTCGACGAACTT
>DATCDX010000110.1:0-10654 GCA_036510475.1 Steroidobacteraceae bacterium | reverse complement strand
GCTGGCGTCGTAGGTGGAAAAGCCGCCGAGCGAGAGCGCGGAGAAGCCATGACACACCGCGTCGAACCAATTCATCCCCGCCAGTCGCAACGAGGCGATGCAGGCCGCGGTCAAGCCGGCGTACACCGCCCACAGCAGTTTGGCGGTCTGGGTGATGCGCGGCGTGAGCTTGCTGTCCTTCATCGGCCCCGGCATTTCGGCGCGATAGATCTGCATGCCGCCGACGCCCAGCATGGGAAGAACGGCGACCGCCAGCACAATGATGCCCATGCCGCCGATCCAGCTCAGCAGATGCCGCCACAGATTGATCGATCGCGGCAGGTACTCAAGTCCCGAAAGCACCGTGCCGCCGGTCGTGGTCAACCCCGACGCAGCCTCGAAATACGCGTCGGTGAAATCGATCGGTAGGTAGTGCCACAGCGGGATGCCGGCCAACGCCGGCAGCGCAACCCAGGTCAAGGCGACCAGCATCAAGCCGTCGCGGGTCTTCAGTTCCCGCTTGAAGCGCCGGGTGGCGAGCCACAGCAGGGCGCCGATAATGAAGGTCGCGAGTGCGGAAATCACGAACGACCACAGCGCCGCGTCGAGTCCCCACACGGCCATGATCAACGGCGCGAGCATGGTCGCGGCGAACACCATCATCACCAGGGAGAAGACGTGCGCGACCGGCAGTAAAATGTCTTTCACAGAAAGGAGGCGGAGCCTTGGAAAAGTTTTTCGACGGCTTCGATGTGGCGGCGATCCGTCAAGAACAGGATCAAATGGTCATCCGGCTGCACCGTGGTGTCGTGATGGGCGATGATGACGTCCTCGCCGCGGACCACGGCGCCCAAGGTCGTGCCCTCCGGCAGCGCAATGTCCTCGATGCGCCGGCCGATGACTTTCGAGCTGTCGGCATCGCCATGCACCACCACTTCGAGTGCCTCGGCGGCACCGCGCCGCAGCGAATGCACGCGCACCACGTCGCCGCGGCGCACGTGCGCGAGCAGCGACCCGATGGTGACCGTTTGCGGTGATATGGCGACATCGATCGAACCACTTTCAATGAGCTCGGCATAGGACGGCTTGTTGATCAGCGCCATGACCTTGCGCGCGCCCAGGCGCTTGGCGAGCATCGCCGACAGAATATTCGCCTCCTCCGAATTGGTGAGTGCGGCAAAGACGTCCGCGCTGTCGATATTCTCTTCGAGCAGCAATTCCTCATCAGCCGCATCGCCATGCAGCACCGTGGTGCGCTTCAACAGCTCCGATACCCGGCGCGCGCGCTTGCCGTCGCGTTCGATGAGCTTGACCTGATTCTTGTCTTCCAATTCACTGGACAGGCGGAAGCCGATGTTGCCGCCGCCGGCGATCACCACGCGCCGAGCCGGCGCCTCCTCGCGCCGCATCTCCTTCATGACCACGCGGATATCCTTGCGCGCCGCCAGGAAAAAAACTTCATCGCCGTCCTCGATAACGGTCGCGCCCTCGGGTTTGACGCTCTTGCCCGCGCGGTAAATGGCGGCGACCCTGGCCTTCGCGGAGGGAATGTGCTCGCGCAGAGTGCGCAGCGCCTGACCCACCAAGGGGCCGCCCTGCAGAGCGCGAATACCGACCAAGCGCACCCGGCCGTCGGCGAAATCCAGTACCTGCAAGGCTCCGGGATAGCGGATCAGGCGTGCGACGTATTCGGTGACCAATTGTTCCGGGCTGATCCACACATCCACGGCCAGCGCGTTCTCGCCGAACAGGCGCTCCCGCTCCGTATAGTCGGCGGAGCGCACCCGCGCGATTTTCTTCGGCGTGCGGTACAGCGTCCAAGCGATGTGACAGGCCAGCATGTTGACCTCATCGCTATTGGTGAGCGCCACCAGGATGTCGGTGGAGGCGATGCCGGCGGCCTCCAGCACGCGCGGGCTCGCGGCATTGCCGTTCACCGTGCGTATGTCGAGCCGGTCCTGCAGGTCGCGCAGAATCTCCTCGTCCAGGTCGATGACGGTCACATCATTCGCTTCCTCGCGAGAGAGGTGATACGCCGCCGTGCGGCCCACTTGTCCGGCACCCAATATGATGATTTTCACAGCGTAGGCTACTCTACACGAGCGCCAGATTGGCGTAAGAGAGCATCAGCCACTTGGTGCCCTGCCCCTCAAAATTCACCTGGATTCGGGCATGCGGTCCGTTACCCTCGAAATTGAGCACCACCCCGTCGCCGAACTTCGAATGCCGCACGCGGCTGCCCATGCGCATGCCTGAGACGGGGGTTTCCTCCAAGCTGCTGCTGCGTTTGACGAACACCGGCCTCGACACCTGCAGTCGCGGACGGATTTCCTCGACCAGGTCGGCGGGTAATTCGCTGATGAAACGGGACGGCTGGCCGTAGGTGTCAACCCCGTAGAGCCGGCGTTGTTCGGCATACGTGATATACAGATGCCGCATCGCACGAGTCATGCCTACATAGCACAGGCGCCGCTCTTCCTCCAGCCCGGCCAAATCAGCGATCGAGCGTTGATGCGGAAACAGTCCGTCTTCCATGCCGGCGAGAAACACCACCGGAAATTCCAATCCCTTGGCCGAATGCAGCGTCATCATCTGCACGCAATCGTCATAAGGGTCCGCCTGACCCTCGCCGGATTCCAATACCGCGTGGGCTAGAAAAGACTCCAGAGGCGCCAGTTCCACCTCGGCCTCACTCTCCGGCGAAAATCCCCGTGCCGCGCTGACGAGTTCCAGCAAATTCTCGATCCGGCCCTCGCCCCGCTCGCCCTTCTCCTTCTTGAAGTGTTCGATGAGCCCGCTCATTTGAATGACGTGATCCACCTGCTCGTGCAATTCCAAACCCTGAATTTCCCGTCCCAGTTTGTCGATCAACTGTAAAAAGGCTTGCAGCGCCTGGGCCGCGCGTTGCGCGAGTCCGCTTTGAATGCAGGCGCCCGCGGCGATCCACAGGGATGTCGCATTGCCGCGCGCCAGCGCGCGCACCGTATCCATGGTCTTGGCACCAATGCCGCGAACCGGCAAATTCACCACGCGTTCGAAGGAGGTGTCGTCCGCCCGGCTCGCGCTCAAGCGCAGATAGGCAAGCGCGTCCTTGATCTCGGCGCGCTCGAAGAAGCGCAAGCCCCCATACACCCGGTAAGGCATGCGCGCATTGAGAAACGCTTCTTCAAAGACGCGCGACTGGGCGTTCGAGCGGTACAACACCGCCACCTCGCGCCGCGCGCCGCCGTGACCCGCCCACTCGCGGATTCGGTTGACGACGAAATCCGCCTCGTCGCGTTCGTTGAATGCCGCGTATAGTTTGACCCGGTCTCCGTCCTCGCCGCTGGTCCACAGCGTCTTACCGAGGCGCCCGGAATTGTTGGCGATCAGCGCATTGGCCGCCTTTAATATGGTACCGGTGGAGCGGTAGTTTTGTTCCAGCTTGTAGAGCACCGCCTGCGGGAAATCGCGGCGGAACTGGTTCAGGTTCTCCACGCGTGCGCCGCGCCAGCGATAGATGGATTGGTCGTCATCGCCGACGACGAACGGCAGCCCGGAGGGGCCGGCCAGCAGCGTCAACCACTTGTACTGAATGGCGTTGGTGTCCTGAAATTCATCCACCAACACATGGCGAAAGCGCGCGCGGTAGTGTTGCAACAAGGAGGGATTGTCGCGCCACAATTCATAGGCGCGCAGCAGCAGTTCAGCAAAGTCCACCACGCCGGCGCGCTGACAGGCGTCCTCATAGGCCTGGTAGATGCGGATCAATTGGTGGCGGGTGGAATCACCATCGTCCTTGATGTGCTTCGGTCGTAAGCCCTCGTCTTTCTGCGCATTGATGAACCACTGGATCTCGCGCGGTATCCAGCGCGTCTCGTCCAGGTCGAGCCCCTTCAATACCTTGCGCAGCAGCCGTGCCTGGTCTTCGGAGTCCAATATCTGAAAGCTTTGCGGCAGCGCCGCCTCCCGCCAATGGATGCGCAGCAACCGGTGCGCAAGTCCATGAAAGGTTCCGAGCCACATGGCACCGCCGGGTAGCCCGAGCAAAGTCTCGATGCGGCCGCGCATCTCCGCCGCTGCCTTGTTGGTGAACGTCACCGCGAGAATACTGTTCGGCGACGCACCCTCGACTTGGATCAGCCAGGCGACCCTATGCACCAGTACCCGGGTCTTGCCGCTGCCGGCTCCGGCCAAAACCAGGGCGGCGCCCAGCGGCGAGGCGACCGCCTGGCGCTGATCGTCGTTGAGGCCGTCAAGAAGGTGAGATACGTCCATCAGGGCGCGGATTGTACTGGAAGAGACCGGCATGGCGGCGCCGAGCAACGGCTCGGCGCCGCCGCCGGCGCTTCACGCGGCCCGCGAACGGCCTTCTTCGGCAAACTCAATCAGAGCGAGTGCCAGGGAAATCACCACCGGGCCCGCAATGATACCGATGGCGCCAAACGCCGGGATTCCGCCCAAAACGCCGACGAATACCGCCAGGGTGGAGATTCTCGCCCGACCGGAAATCAGCAGCGGCCGCAGCACATTGTCGAGGCCGCCCAGCAACAATCCCCAGATCAGCATGAATATGCCGTAACCCCAGCGGCCGTCGAAAAACAACCAGAGCATGGCCGGCACCCAGACGAACGCGGCGCCGCCCACGGGCAGCATCGACAGTAGCGCAGCGAGCACGCCGAACACCACCGGCGAGGGCAGACCCGCGATCGCAAAGGCGATGCCGATCAAAACGCCTTGAGCCAAGGCAGTCAGGGTGGTGCCGTAGACGATGGCGCGCGTGACGCCGCTCAGTTGCCGAAAGAGTCTCTCCTTGCGCGTTTCATCGAGGGGAATCAGGCGGCGTGCGCGCGCCACCATGGCGTCGCCGTCGCGCAAGAAAAAGAACAAAAGAAACAACATGATCGCAAATCCGAGCAGGGAACCTAGGGCGCCCAGAAAAACCCAGCCGCCGAGGCTCGCGGCACGTTGCAATACCTCGCGGGTGCCGGACACCAGCCACCCCTGAACTTGCTCAGCCGATATTCCCGCATGCGCCTCCAACCAAGAGTTGGCCCCGGCGATCAAAGGGAAGTGCTGCAGATCGGAGAAGGACTTGATGTCCAGACCGGCTGTGGCCTTCTGCAGCTTGTGCAACAGCACGGAAGCCTGCGCCACGAAATCGATCGACAGTGCGCTTAAGGGCAGCAGTATCGTGACCGGCGCCAAAACCGTGAGTACGCCGGCCGCCACCGAGTGGCCGGCGAAGCGGCGCCGCAGCCGCAAGTTCAGCGGGTAGAGCAGGAACGCGAGAAAAGCCGCCCAAGTCATGGACGCGACGAACGGCGCGAAGATCAGCATCAGCGCGTACCCCAAGGCCCCCGCCACGACGAGAGCGAAGACACGGGGATAAAAGCCGGAGGGAATTGGCATCACAGCACCCTAGCACTCAGCGGCCGCGCTTAAACGCATTGGCCAGCGCCTCGGCCATGGCGCCGCCGCCTTGAGGTTGCGGTCGTTCACGGGGCGCGTGCGGTTCACGGGGTGCGCGCGATTCGCGGCTTGTGTGCGGTGCTTGGCGCGCCTGCGATTCGCCGGGGGTGCGCGCCGCGGGCCGCGCCTCGCGCGTCTGCGGTGTGCCGGCACCTTTGAGGCCGGGCTCCCGCTCCTCGAGCCGCATGGTCAGCGCGATGCGCTTGCGCTTCTCGTCGACTTCCAGCACTTTCACCTTGACGACCGCGCCCGCCTTCACCACATCACGGGGGTCCTTGACGAACTTGTTCGCCAGCATCGATATGTGCACCAATCCGTCCTGATGCACGCCGATGTCGACGAACGCGCCGAAGTTGGTGACATTGGTGACGGTGCCTTCGAGAACCATCCCGGGCTTCAAGTTCCTGATCTCTTCGATGCCTTCCTTGAATTCGGCGGTCTTGAACTGCGGGCGCGGATCGCGGCCGGGCTTTTCGAGTTCCGCCAAAATATCGCGTACCGTCGGCAAACCAAAACGCTCATCGGCGTAGCTCTGAGGATTTAGCTTCTTGAGCGTCGCCGCATCGCCGATCAACTCGCGCGCCGGGCGCTTGAGTTCCGCGAGAATGCGCTCGACGAGCGGATAGGCTTCCGGATGAACGGCCGACGCGTCGAGTGGATTCTCCCCCTGCATGACGCGCAGAAACCCGGCGGCCTGCTCGAAGGTCTTGGCGCCCAGGCGGGGTACTTTCTTCAATTCGTCGCGCGAGGCGAATGCGCCGTGCTGATCGCGATGGCTGACGATGTTTTCCGCCAGCGCCGATGACAGCCCGGAAATGCGGGCGAGCAGAGCGGACGATGCGGTGTTGACGTTGACACCCACCGCGTTCACGCAATCTTCGACGACGGCATCCAGGCTGCGCGCAAGCCGCGTTTGCAGCACATCGTGCTGGTACTGCCCGACGCCGATGGACTTCGGGTCGATCTTCACCAGTTCAGCGAGAGGGTCCTGCAAGCGGCGCGCGATCGATACGGCGCCGCGCAATGTCACGTCCAGAGCCGGGAACTCGTTGGCCGCCAGTGCGGAGGCCGAATACACCGACGCGCCGGCCTCCGACACCACCACCTTGGTCAGCTTGAGTTCCGGGTGAAGTTTGATCAGTTCGCCCGCCAGCCTGTCGGTTTCCCGCGAGCCGGTGCCGTTGCCGATGCTGATGAGGTCAACTGCGTGCTTCTTGGCGAGAAGTGCGAGCGCCTTGCGCGTTCCCTCCCAGTCGTTGCGCGGCACATGCGGATATACCGTGGCCGTTTCCAGCAGCTTGCCGGTGTGATCGACGATCGCAACCTTGACGCCGGTGCGTAATCCCGGATCAAGCCCCATGGTGACGCGCGGACCCGCGGGCGCCGCGAGCAATAGATCGTGAAGATTGCCGGCGAATACCCGAATGGCTTCCTCTTCCGCACGTTCACGCAGTGCCGCCAGCAGCTCCGATTCAAGTTGCCAGGAAAGCTTGACCTGCCAGGTCCAGTGCGCGGTTTGCAGCAACCATGAGTCGCCGGCCTGTTTGTGGTCCGCGATACCGAAGCGCGCGGCGATTTTCCGCTCGCAGGCATTGAGCGCCGCAGGTCCTTTGGCCGAGACAGCCGCAACATTGGGAACAGCGGGAACAGCGGGAACAGCACGAGCAGCCGACATCGCGGCAGCAGGCGCGATGGCCGTCTTGGCTGTGGCCGCCGCGATATCTTCCGGCAGCTCGAGCGAGACCTTGAGCACCTGCTCCTTGCGGCCGCGAAACAGGGCGAGCGCGCGGTGCGGGGGCACGGTCTTGAGCGCCTCCTGGTAAGTGAAGTAATCGCGAAACTTGGCGCCCGCCTCTTGCTTGCCTTCCACCACCACGGACACCAGCATGGCATTGGCCTGCAAGTACGCGCGTAAATTCGCCAGCAACTCAGCATCCTCGGCAAACTGCTCCATCAGCACCTGACGTGCGCCGTCGAGCGCCGCCTTGACGTCGGGCACGCCCGGATTCTCGCCCTCATCGGTCGTGAATGCGGGCTTGAGATACTTGGCCGCTTCGGTCTCGGGTTCGAGCCCGTGATCGGCCAGCAGCGCGGCGGCGAGCGCGTCGAGTCCGGCCTCACGTGCGATCTGCGCCTTGGTGCGGCGCTTCACTTTGTAGGGCAGGTACAGATCTTCGAGCCGCTGCTTGGTGTCGGCCGCTTCGATCGAGGTACGCAGCGCGGAGGTCAGCTTGCCTTGCTCTTCGATGCTCGCGAGGATGGCGCCGCGGCGTTCCTCCAATTCGCGCAGATAAATCAGCCGCTCCTGCAAATTGCGCATCTGGGTGTCGTCCAGTCCACCGGTGGCTTCTTTACGGTAGCGTGAAATGAACGGCACCGTAGCGCCCTCATCGAGCAGCGCGATTGCCGCCGCGACTTGGTGCACGCCGGCGGAAAGTTCTCGAGCGATACGACTTTCGATGGTGATGGGCATGGCGGTGTCAGCTGATGGAGCGGGGTACGGGCGTCTTAAGCTTAAGCGCCGGCGCCGGCTTTAAGGCTACGCCTTGAACAAGAAATAATGATCGAGAATCAGCGCCGCGAACAGCAGCATCAAATAGGTGATGGAAAACCTGAAGGTGCGCATCGGCAGCTCGGGCCGCAGACCGCGGTTGAGTGCCAGCACGTAGTACAGAAAGCGGCCGTCGAGGATCAGCGCCGCGACCAGATAAATGAGTCCGCTCATGCCGGAGAGGTACGGCAGCAGCGTGCTCAAAATCAATAGAATGGTGTAGAGCACGATTTGCAGGCGGGTATATGGAATACCGTGCGTCACCGGCAGCATGGGAATCCCGACTTTCGCATAGTCGTCGCGCCGCGCGATCGCCAACGCCCAGAAGTGCGGCGGAGTCCAGGTGAAAATGATCAAGAACAGGAGCAGTGCCTGTGGATCGACCGAGTTGGTGACGGCGCACCAGCCGATCACCGGCGGCGCAGCGCCGGCGGCACCGCCGATCACGATGTTCTGCGGCGTCGCGCGCTTGAGCCACATCGTGTAGATCATCGCGTACCCGATCAGCGAGAAAAAAGTCAGCGCAGCCGTGAGCCCGTTGACGCCCAGCCACAACACCAGCATGGAGGCGAGCCCCAGCAGGGTGGCGAACAATAACGCCTGGCCCCTCACCAAATGCCCTGTGGGCAGCGGCCTATTGTGCGTGCGCGCCATTTGCTCGTCGATGCGCCGGTCCAGCACATGATTGAATGCGGCAGCGGACCCGGATGCCATGGCTATCCCTAACGTGCCGAAAATCAGTGCATTCAAGGGTACCCAACCGGGTGACGCCAGAATCATGCCCACCACCGCCGTAAAGACGATCAACAGGGTCACCTTGGGCTTGGTGAGCTCCAGGAAATCCTGCCATCGGGCGCCCACAACAAGGGGCGGATTATCGGATACGGTCGACACGCTGCAAGGGTACCATGCCGATTGCGGGCGCTGGCCATAGCGCCCGCAACAACCACAACATGCTGAAAATCAGGAGAGTGGCGCCGGCGTTGTGCAGCGTAGCCAGGGTTAAGGGCATGCCCCAATGCACCATGGACACGCCGATCGAAACCTGCAGCAGCACCGCCAGCAGCAGCAAGCCGCCGGCGGTCTTCAGGCGTCGGCTGTTGGCCCGCACGAGGGTCAAAACACCCAGACCAATCAAGATTGACCCTGCGACCAGGGCGCCGAGGCGGTGCGTCACATGAATGGCGGTGCGCGCTGCATTCGTGAGCACGCCGCCCGCGTAATCGATGTCGAGGCCATGCCATAGGACGAAGGCATTGCGAAAGTCCATCCGCGGCCACCATGAGTGTTGACAGGTGGGAAAGTCAGGGCACGCCACCGCCGCGTAATTGGTGCTGGTCCAGCCGCCGAGCGCGATTTGTAGGATCAGCGCCGCGAGCCCGAGCAGCGCGTATTTTCGTAAAGTGGTTTCCCGCTCCGTGAGCTGCCGCGCCGCCGGCGTCAGCGACAGCCACCACAACAGCCCCAAGGTAGTGAGGCCGCCCAAGAGGTGTGCGGTGACGATCAGCGGCTTGAGCAGCAAGGTCACTGTGAAAGCGCCCAGTGCACCTTGGAAACAGACGACGATGAACAGCAGCGCGACCGGCAGCAGCGGCTGGTCGCGGTCCCTGCGGAAGCGCACCGCCCAAATCATCAGGACGGTGATGATGAGGATCAAAGTCCCCGCAAAGTAGCGATGGATCATCTCGTGCATCGCCTTGCCGAACTCAAAACCCGCGTGCGGCAGGACGTGCCCGGCCTCGGGGTATAGATGCCCGTAGCATCCCGGCCAGTCCGGGCAACCCAGTCCCGCGTCGGTAAGGCGCACCCACGCGCCCAGCACGACCACCACTGCGGCCAGCAATGCGCCCGCCAAGGCCAGGCGCCTGAACCAGAACACTCGTCGATGGGGGTGCATGCGCTAGCCTATGGAAGAGAGTCGCAGCAGGCGCTTCAAGTCTTCCAGCATTCCCTTGGGTCTGGCGGCGGCAGCGTAGAACATCATGAGGTTGCCCAGTGGGTCTATTAGATAGGTGGGTGGGGCATCCGCGGCGCTCGCGCCGCCAGGATCCCTGACGCCGATAGGGTCCCTGACGCCGATATGGGCGCCGCCGCTGCCGGTGCGTTCGCTGTCGGTGGGCGGGCCCGGCAACAGTGCGAGCAGCGGCGCGGCGGCTGCGCTTGCCCGAATCACGATCAAGTCCGGGTGTTCAGTTTGCAGAAACCCCGCATCGCAGCAGTCGCTGTCCGCGATGAATACGCGTTGCACCCGATCCATGTCACGATTCAGCGCCAACCGGACCTGACGGGTGTCATAGAGACTGTTGCGGCAGCTCTGCGTGCACGGACCCCGTTTCACGTACAGCAGGGTCCACTTATGCTTCAGGAACGCTGCTTGTGTTTCACCGGAGCTCATCAGCGGTAACGCCAGTGAGGGCATCGGCCGCGGCGGCTCGATGAGCTCGCCCGCGTTGACGCGTCCGCCCGGGTGCCAGGCACCATGACCGTAGTACAAATAAAAGGCCAGGGCCAATGGCCCGAAAAATAGCAGTGCCAAACCGATCAATTGACGCCGCTGACGGCGCTCATGTGGGCCACGTCCCGTCACGCCGGGCCGCCCTTGTTGTCGTCCGCCGGCCGGCTGGCGCGCGTAGCGTCGCCGCCGCCCGTACCCTCGCCACCAACGCGCCGCAG
>DATCDX010000109.1:0-4685 GCA_036510475.1 Steroidobacteraceae bacterium | reverse complement strand
TGCATGCGTGCGCTCAAGAGTCGGGCGCCGCGCGGTAGATATATTATATTGCGCGCGAATTTTTCCTGGTGAAAAAATCTAAGTCGCTCCGTGTCCGCTGATGTAGCTCCTTTCGTCCAGCGAATGCCGGTATTCGCGCCTCCGCTGCAACTCCTTTTGGGTGCTCCACCAGCCGCAGGAGGCCGCTTGACAGTCCGAAAGTTGTTTATATATGATATACCACAGAACATGTAAATGGCTGTAGAGGCGGGCTCAAAGTCCGTCGCTACTCTTCGGGGGGAGCTTAAGGGATGGGTCAGCTCGACACTTCCGCATCTTCTTCGACGACCAGGCATCAGCCAAAGGTCGCCCGCGCACCGTCCGTGGTGTGGCTATTTCCCGCGACCTTTACCGTCCCGCCCAAATATCGATTTCCTGCTCGATAAACGCTCTCGCTCGATACACGCGACTAAGGAGAACTATATGAACGCGACTTCGACGCCCGCACACGACCCGATGCAGAACACCGGGCTCAAGAACCGCTGGGCTCAGCTTGTCATGGGGATCATCTGTATGGCGATGGTCGCCAACCTGCAATACGGCTGGACGCTGTTCGTCAATCCAATGTCAGAGAAATTCGGCTGGTCGAGGGCCGCGATCCAGGTTGCGTTTTCGATCTTCGTGCTCTGCGAAACGTGGCTCGTGCCGGTCGAAGGCTGGCTGATGGATAAGTTCGGGCCGCGTCCGGTGGTGCTGGTGGGCGGCATCCTGGCAGGGCTTTCCTGGATCATGAATTCCTACGCGACTACTCTCGGAATGCTGTACTTCTCCGCGGTGATTGGCGGTATCGGTGCGGGCAGCGTATACGGAACCTGCGTCGGTAACGCGCTCAAGTGGTTTCCTGACAAGCGGGGACTCGCCGCGGGGCTGACGGCCGCGGGGTTCGGTGCCGGTGCCGCGCTGACGGTCATTCCGATCGCGAACATGGTGAAATCGGGAGGCTACGACCGAGCGTTCTTTAACTTCGGGCTGATCCAGGGCATCGTGGTGCTGGTGGTGTCGCTGTTCCTGATCCGGCCGCCCACGACCGCCATTTTCGCGGCACTGAAGGGCGCGGTGAATCCCTTGACCCGACGCAACTTTGGACCCGGCGAAATGCTCAAGACGCCTGTGTTCTGGGTGCTCTATTTGTGCATGGTGCTGGTGGCGTCGGGCGGATTGATGGCAGCTGCGCAGGTTGCTCCGATCGCCAAGGATTACGGCGTTGCGGCGATCCCGACCACCTACTTCTGGGCGACGTTGCCGCTGCTGACCGTCGCTCTGTCCATCGATAGCCTGGTCAACGGCTTCACGCGCCCACTGACCGGCTGGATTTCCGACCACCTCGGCCGCGAGAACACGATGGTGCTGGTATTCACGGTGGAGGGGCTCGCCATCTGGGGCTTGATGCATTTTGGCCATTCTCCCGCGGGCTTCCTGATCTTCGCACCGCTGATCTTCTTAGGCTACGGCGAGATCTTCTCGCTGTTCCCGGCGGTGAGCGGCGACACGTTCGGCCCGAAGTATGCGGCGACCAACAACGGCCTTCTGTACACCGCCAAAGGCACCTCGTCGCTGCTCATTCCGCTGGCCAACGTGCTCAAGCATTCCGCGGGTAGCTGGGTGCCGGTGCTGTGGATTGCGGGCGCACTGCCGATTTGTGCCGCAGTTCTCGCGATCCTTGTGCTGTCGCCGATGCGCCGGCGAATGCTCGAGCGGGTGGTTGCCGACGAACCGGATCGGAAGGTCGGGCAGCTGGCATAGCCGCGTAATCATGACCGCGCTCAAGCGGGCCGGTCATCGACTGATTGGTGCTTTTGCGCCGGCTCAGCCGGCGGGAAGCGTTCGGATTTTTTGGAGGAAAAATGGCAACAGTAAACCCTGCATCGATTCAGCCGAAGTCCACGACCGCTGAAGACACCCTGCAGCGAAAGAGCCGGGACGCGAGCGTGATCTCCGGCGGCCACCTGGTCGCCAAGGCGCTGAAGAATGAGGGCGTGGATACCATCTTCACGCTTTGCGGCGGCCACATCATCGACATCTATGACGGCTGCGTCGATGAGGGCATCCGTATCATCGACGTTCGGCACGAACAGGTTGCCGCGCACGCGGCCGACGGTTATGCGCGCCAGACCGGCAAGCTGGGCTGCGTTGTCACTACCGCCGGGCCCGGATGCACGAATGCGGTCACGGGAATCGCGACCGCGTTCCGCTCGGAGAGTCCGGTCCTGCATATCGGCGGCCAGGGCGCGCTGACCCAGCACAAGATGGGCTCGCTGCAGGATTTGCCGCATGTGGCCCTGATGACGCCCATCACCAAATTCGCGGCGACCGTGTCGAGCACGGAACGAGTCGCGGACATGATCGCGATGGCGGCGCGCGAGGCATTCAGCGGCGCACCGGGACCCGCTTACCTTGAGATACCGCGCGATGTGCTCGACCGCGAAGTCGATGTCGCCAAGGCGGTCATACCGCAACCCGGCAAGAGCCGTGCGTCCACCCGCTCCATCGGCGATCCGCGCGACATCGAGAAGCTGGCGGACATTCTGGTCAACGCGGAGCGGCCGGCTATTCTGTACGGACAACAGGTTTGGACCGCGCGCGGCCAGAACGAAGCCATCGCACTGCTGCGCGGCCTCGATATTCCCGGTTATTTCAACGGCGCCAGCCGCGGCCTGCTGCCGCCGGGCGATCCGCATCACTTCGATCGCACGCGTGCGCATGCCTTCGCCAATGCGGACGTGTTGCTGATCGTCGGTACGCCGTTCGACTTTCGCATGGGCTACGGGAAGCGCATCAGCAAAGATCTCACCCTGGTGCAAATCGACATGGACTACCGCACCGTCGGCAAGAATCGGGACATCAGCTTAGGTCTGGTCGGCGACCCCGGCGCCATCCTGGGCGCGGTGCTGCAGGCGGCTTCCGGCCGCATCAAGGCCGACAAGCGGCAGTCGCGCCGGCAGTGGATGAAGCAGTTGAGCGATGCCGAGACGGTTGCCCTCGAAAAACTCATGCCGCTGTTCAAGTCCGACAGCGTTCCCATTCATCCGTACCGCGTCGCCTGGGAATTGAACGAGTTTCTGCGCGACGACACGATTTACATCGGCGACGGCGGCGATGTGGTGACGATCTCGGGTCAGGCGGTGCGGCCGCGGCGCCCGGGGCAGTGGATGGATCCGGGCGCCCTGGGATCTCTGGGGGTCGGCACCGGCTTCGCAATCGCGGCCGGTCTCGCAAACCCCGGCAAGGAAGTCCTCTGCTACTACGGCGACGGCTCGTTCGGTATGACGGCCTTCGACATGGAGACGGCGAACCGTTTCGGCGTGCCCTATCTCGCGGTCATCGGCAATAACTCGGCGATGAACCAGATTCGCTACGGCCAGCTTGCGAAATACGGTGAGCAGCGCGGCAACGTCGGCAACCTGCTGAGCGACGTGCCGTTCGGCAAGTTCGCCGAAATGCTGGGTGGTTACGGCGAGGAAGTGCGCGATCCCGCGCAAATCGCGCCGGCGCTGCAGCGGGCGCGCGAGTCGGTGCAGAAGCTGCGCCGCTCAGCGGTGGTCAACATCTGGGTCGATCCGCGCGAATACGCTCCGGGCACCAAGAATCAGACGATGTACAAGTGATATACGACGGAGTTTTGCATGAGCGTTGGAGTGTTGCATGAGTAAGGCATTGGACGGAATCCGCATTCTCGATTTTACGCATGTGCAGTCGGGGCCGACGTGCACTCAGTTACTGGCGTGGTTCGGCGCCGATGTGATCAAAGTCGAGCGCACCGGCGCCGGCGACATTACTCGCGGCCAGCTGCGCGATATTCCCGGCGTGGACAGCCTCTATTTCACGATGTTGAACCACAACAAGCGCTCCGTGACGCTCGATACGAAAAGCGAGCAGGGCAAGAAGGTGCTCGAGAAACTCGTCAAGCACTGCGACGTATTGGTGGAGAACTTCGCGCCCGGCGCCCTCGATCGCATGGGCTTCACCTGGGAGCGGATTCAAGAACTCAATCCGCGCATGATCGTGGCCTCGATCAAAGGCTTCGGTGCGGGCCCGTACCAGGATTGCAAGGTCTACGAGAACGTTGCGCAGTGCGCGGGCGGTTCGGCCTCGACCACGGGATTTGACGACGGTCCGCCGCTCGTGACAGGCGCGCAGATCGGCGACAGCGGCACCGGCCTGCACTTGGCGCTCGGCATCGTGACGGCGCTTTATCAACGCAACGCCACCGGCCGCGGCCAGCAGGTGCGGGTCGCGATGCAGGACGGCGTGCTGAATCTGTGCCGCGTCAAATTGCGGGACCAGCAGCGTCTGGCGCGCACCGGCGTCATGAAAGAGTATCCGCAGTATCCAAACGGAGAATTCGGCAGCGCGGTGCCGCGCGCGGCCAATGCATCGGGTGGCGGCCAACCGGGAACCATCGTCAAGTGCAAGGGCTGGGAGACCGATCCGAACGCCTATCTGTACTTCATTGCTCAGGCTCCCGTGTGGAAGGAAATCTGCCATGTGATCGGCAAGAAGGAGTGGATCACCGATCCTGAATTCGCGACGCCGGAGGCGCGTCTGCCGCGGCTCACGCAGGTGTTTGCGACCGTGGAAGCGTGGACGGTCACCAAGAACAAGTTTGAAGCGATGGCGCTGCTCAACGCGCATGACATTCCCTGCGG
>DATCDX010000108.1:0-2188 GCA_036510475.1 Steroidobacteraceae bacterium | reverse complement strand
AAGTACAACTCCGGTGCGATGCGCAGATACATATCCACGTCGAGCGCATTGTGATGCGTCTTGAAAGGGCGCGCCGCGGCGCCGCCGGGGATGGGGTGCAGCATCGGAGTTTCCACTTCCAGGAATCCGCGTGTATCGAGGAAGGCGCGCAAGTACCGCACGATCGCCGAGCGAGTTTCGAACACGCGCCGGCTGTCCTCGTTCATGATCAAATCGACGTAACGCCGCCGATAGCGCAGCTCGGTATCGGCGATGCCGTGCCACTTGTCGGGCAGCGGCCGCAGCGACTTGGTCAACAGCAGCAACCGGTCGACCCGCACCGACAACTCGCCGGTTTTGGTGCGGAACAAGGTTCCTTCCGCGCCGATCACGTCGCCGACATCCCACCCCTTGAAATCGTCGTAGACCTCGCCGAGCGCCTGCTGCTGCAGGAACACTTGAATGGCGCCGCTCGAATCCTCCAGCTTGGCGAAGCTCGCTTTGCCCATGACGCGTTTGGCGCGCATCCGGCCCGCCACGCTGACCCGGATGGCCGCCGCGTCGAGCGCCACGTCGCTCTTCTCACCATAGGCCCGCAGCAGATCCGCCGCCAAGGCATCCCGCCGAAAGTGGTTCGGGAAGGCATTGCCGCGCTCCCGTAGCTTGGCGAGCTTCGCGCGCCGTTCCGCGATCAGATGATTCTCGTCGTCGTTGCTGCGCTGCTGGCTCATAGTTCCCGCTTCCGGCTCATAGTCCCTGCTTCAGGCTGGCTTGCATGAATACATCGAGCCCGCCGTCGAGCACGGCCGTGGTGTTGCCTATTTCCACCCCGGTGCGCAGATCCTTGATACGCGACTGGTCCAACACGTAGCTACGGATCTGGTAGCCCCAGCTTACGTCCGACTTCGAGTCCTCGAGAACTTTCGCGGCCGCGTTGCGCTTGTTGAATTCGAGTTCGT
The DNA here is from genome assembly GCA_036510475.1 of Steroidobacteraceae bacterium. Classification (GTDB taxonomy): domain Bacteria; phylum Pseudomonadota; class Gammaproteobacteria; order Steroidobacterales; family Steroidobacteraceae; genus Bog-1198. The sequence continues at coordinate 1,250 of DATCDX010000108.1, read as the reverse complement.
AGAGTTTGGCCTTCAGCATCTTCATCGCCGTGGACCGGTTCTTGTGCTGACTGCGTTCGCCCTGACACGCCACCACGATGCCGCTCGGCATGTGAGTGATGCGCACCGCGGACTCGGTTTTATTGACGTGTTGTCCGCCGGCTCCGCTCGATCGGTACACATCGGTGCGCAAATCGGCGGGATTGATCTCAATGTCGATGTCATCGTCCACTTCGGGCGACACAAACACGGAGGCAAACGACGTATGCCGCCGATTACCGGAATCGAACGGTGATTTACGCACCAGGCGATGCACCCCGGTTTCGGTGCGCAACCAGCCATAGGCATAATCGCCGGTCATGCTGATGGTCGCGCCCTTGATGCCGGCGACCTCGCCGGCGCTCTGATCGATGATCTCGGTCTTGATGCCATGCCCATCGGCCCACTTTAGATACATGCGCAGCAGCATAGCGGCCCAGTCCTGGGCTTCGGTGCCGCCCGCCCCGGCTTGAATGTCGAGATACGCATTGTGCGAGTCCATCTTGCCCGGAAACATGCGCTGGAACTCGAGCTGCTCGACCTGGGTGGTCAAACGATTGACATCGGCCTCGATTTCCGCAGCCGCCCGAGAGTCCGCCTCGTCGGCGGCCAGCTCCAACAGTTCCGCGGCGTCGCTCAAGCTGCGCCGCAGATGGTCCAGGCCGCCGACGACCTGTTCCAGCTTGGCGCGTTCCTTCCCTAGTTCCTGCGCGCGATCCGGTTTGTCCCAAATGCCGGGCTGCTCAAGCTCGCGGATTACTTCCTGCAAACGCTCGTGTTTGTTGTCGTAATCAAAGATACCTCCTCAAAGAGTCGGTGCGCTCCTCGAGTTCTTTGATGAACCGTTTGATTTGATTGAGTTCCATGGCTGCGAATGCTAGCACATCGGCCGCAGCGCGCTTTGGCTTGCCGAACATACCGGACAAAGTAGACTAGGAACCGATTTGCGGTGGCTCGCGACCAGTTAAAGAAGTACCTAGGGATAAGCGATGGACATACACGAATATCAGGCGAAGGAACTGTTGTCCGGATTCGGCGTGGCGGTACCGCCGGGCGGAGTGGCTTACAGTCCGGAGCAGGCCGTATACGTGGCGACCGAATTGGGCGGCTGGCATTGGGCGATCAAGGCGCAGATTCACGCCGGCGGCCGCGGCAAGGCCGGCGGCGTCAAGCTCTGCCGCACCTACCACGAGGTTACGGACGCCGCCAAGGCGATGCTGGGCGCCACGCTC